>JACMQR010000066.1 GCA_014376885.1 Polaromonas sp. | reverse complement strand
TTTTACCTTGTCGCCGAGCACGCAGGCAATGGTCTCGCCCAGCTGGGCCATTGAAACAGGGGATGCGAGCACCGGCATCAGGCCCTCGCAATCGTGTTGGTCCGGCGGATTTTTTGTTGCAACTGGATGATGCCGTAGAGCAATGCCTCGGCGGTCGGCGGACAGCCTGGCACATAGACATCGACCGGCACGATCCGGTCGCAGCCGCGAACCACGGAGTAGCTGTAGTGGTAGTAACCGCCGCCGTTGGCGCATGACCCCATGGAGATGACCCAGCGCGGCTCGGCCATCTGGTCATACACCTTGCGCAGGGCCGGGCCCATCTTGTTGCACAGCGTGCCGGCCACGATCATCAGATCGGACTGGCGCGGACTGGGGCGAAACAGCATCCCGAAACGGTCGATGTCGTAGCGCGCCGCGCCGGCATGCATCATTTCAACAGCGCAGCAGGCCAGACCAAACGTCATCGGCCAGAGCGAACCGGTTTTGGCCCAGTTCACCACTGAGTCGTAGCTGGTGGTGACGAAACCTTCTTTAAACACGCCTTCAAGCGACATACCCGTACCTTTTTTGGTGAAGAACCGCGACGATTTCCTACTCCCAGTCCAGTGCGCCCTTTTTCCACTCGTAGATAAAACCCACGACCAGAATTCCCAGAAAAACCATTACCGACCAAAAACCCAGCGGACCGATGTCCTTGAGCGAAACCGCCCACGGGAACAGGAAAGCAATTTCCAGATCAAAAAGAATGAACAAGATGGCCACCAGGTAGTAGCGCACATCAAACTTCATCCGGGCATCTTCAAAAGCTTCGAAGCCGCACTCATAGGGGGAGTTTTTTTCGCTGTCAGGCCGCACCGGGCCCAGCAAACGACCCAGCACCATCGGCAAGATACCGACACCCACCCCAACCAGAATAAACAAGAGGACAGGAAGGTATTGGTCGAGATTCATCGTGAGATTCAACTTTTTGAAGAGCTGCTCGCGCTGACAGCAAAGCAGATTATCCGCACAGCCGGCGCAAGTTTGCCAGTTCAGATGCAAACAGCCCCAAAGCACTGTTGCCTGCCAATCAATCTGGTGCGGACGGCGAGACTCGAACTCGCACAGCTTTCGCCACTACCCCCTCAAGATAGCGTGTCTACCAATTTCACCACGTCCGCAGTATTTAATTTGCCTCGGCATTGCAAACAAGCTTTGAGGCTTTTTTGCAATCCGGGCAGTCTTGCAGTTTACCCTGAAATCTGTGTGCTTCAAGCCTCGACTGGCGGCTTTGCCTGCTTATTTCGTGGGGATCTGGGCGGCGCCGGAAGCGGCCACCGCTGGGGGAACGGGAACCGCCGCGCTGGCCGGGGCCGGGGCCGTTGTGCCGGGTATTTGCGCTGCGCCCGAGGCGGGTACCAAAGGGGCCGTGACGGCAGCGCCCTCCAAGACGCTGGAACTGGTGCGCGGCCGGGCGTTTCCGAAGTAGGCCAGCATCAGCGTGCAAGCGAAAAACAGCGCCGCCAGAACGCCGGTGGTGCGCGACAGGAAGTTGGCGCTACCGCTCGCGCCGAACAGGCTGCCGGAGCCGCCGCTGCCGAACGCCGCGCCCATGTCCGCGCCCTTGCCATGCTGCACCAAGATCAAGCCAATCATTCCCAGTGCCGAAAGCATCTGCACGGCCAGGATGGCGGTCAATAAAATGTTCATAAATACTCCTAATTTCGTAGCTACTGAAGCCCGTCAGACGGGCGCTAAAGCAATAATTTTCACAAAATCTGCAGCCTTCAGGGACGCGCCGCCAATCAAGCCGCCGTCAATGTCCGGCTGCGCCAGCAGCGCCGCTGCATTGGCCGCGTTCATGCTGCCGCCATACACAATTCGGACGCTGTCCGACCGCGCGGTTGCTGCCTTGAGCTGGGCCCTGAGCAGCGCATGCACCGTCTGGGCCTCCTCCGGCGAGGCCGTCTGGCCGGTGCCGATGGCCCAGACCGGCTCATAGGCAACGACGATTTCGCTGATGCAGTGGCCATTGGCATGAATCACCGCTGCCAGCTGGCGCTTGACGACTTCCGCCGTCCGGCCAGCTTGCCGCTCGGCCAGCGTTTCGCCGACGCAGACAATCGGCGTCATGCCGGCGGCCAGCGCGGCTTTGGCCTTGTCCGCCACCAGCGCATCGGTTTCGCCATGGTGCTGGCGGCGTTCGGAATGACCAACAATGGCAAACTGGCAACCGCAGTCCTTGAGCATTGCCGCGCTCGTCTCGCCGGTGAAGGCGCCAGGCGCATGCGCCGACACATCCTGGCCGCCCAGCGCAATGCCTGACAGGCTTGGGTGGCTGGCCAGCAAGGCGTGAACCTGAGCCAGGTAAGGCGCAGGAACGCACAGCGCTACCTCACAGGCCGGCTCGCCTGGCAGGCCGGCAGCCAGCGCCGTCAGCAGCGCTTCATTGGCAGCGCGGCTGCCGTTCATTTTCCAGTTTCCCGCAATCAGCTTTTTCATCGTGCTTTGTTGGCTTGGGGGCCGGTTACCAGGTTAAAACGATTTTGCCAATGTGCTGGTTTGACTCCATCAGCCGGTGCGCCTGGGCCGCATCGGCTGCGGCAAAGGTGCTGTGAATCACTGGCTTGATGGTCCCCGTGGCGATCAACGGCCAGACTGTTTCTTTCAGCGCCAAGGCAACCGCCGTTTTGAACTCCAGCGATCGCGGCCGCAGCGTCGAGCCGGTGATCGTCAGCCGCCGGCGCAGCACCAGGCCGGCATTGAATTCGGCCTTGACGCCGCCCTGCACGGCGATGATGACGAGCCGTCCGTCTTCGGCCAGGCACTCGACTTCGCGCGCGACATAGCCGCCGCCCACCATGTCGAGGATGACATTGACGCCCTGCCCGCCTGTCAGCGTCTTGACCCGCTCGGCAAAGTCGCTGGTCTTGTAGTTGATCGCATGGTCGGCGCCCAGGGTCAGGCAGGCCGCGCATTTTTCGTCGCTGCCGGCCGTCACCAGCACCGTCGCGCCCAGGGCCTTGGCGATCTGGATGGCGGTCACGCCAATACCGCTGGAGCCACCCTGGATCAGGAGGGTTTCGCCTTTTCGCAGGTGCGCCCGTTCAAAAACGTTGCTCCAGACGGTGAAAAAGGTTTCAGGCAGCGAAGCCGCTTCGATGTCGCTCAAGCCCTCGGGGACCGGCAGGCATTGCCCGACGGGGGCGACGCACAACTCGGCATAGCCGCCGCCCGCCACCAGCGCGCAAACCCGGTCGCCAATCTTGAACCCCGCAGCCGCCATCGCCTGCGTATCGCCGGCAATGATTTCGCCGGCGACTTCCAGCCCCGGAATGTCGGACGCGCCGGGCGGCACCGGGTAATTGCCGGTACGCTGCAGCACGTCAGGCCGGTTGACGCCGGAGGCAGCAACGCGGATCAGCACTTCGCCAGCAGCGGGTTGCACATCCGGACGAATCCCGGCGTGCAACACGTCAGGCGCGCCGAAAGTAGTTATTTCAATGACTCTCATGCTTTTTTTCGGTCATTTGTGCCGCCTGCGCACGTCCCACGTGCACAAGCAGCTACAAATTCAATAGCAGACGCCGATCAGCCCTGGTTGTGGGCAGGACGGTCCAGCAAGGCTTTCATCGACAGCTTGACGCGGCCTTTTTCATCCGTTTCCAGAACCTTGACCTTGATGATCTGGCCTTCGGTCAGGTAGTCGGTGACGCGCTCGACACGCTCGTGGGCGATCTGGCTGATGTGCAGCAGACCGTCCTTGCCGGGCATCAGGTTGACCAGTGCGCCGAAGTCCAGGATCTTGGTGATCGCGCCTTCATAGACCTTGCCGATCTCGACTTCGGCAGTGATCTCGGCGATGCGGCGCTTGGCCTCGTCGGCTTTGGCGCTGTCGTTCGAGGCGATGGTGATGGTGCCGTCTTCCTCGATGTTGATCTGCGTGCCGGTCTCTTCGGTCAGCGCGCGGATGACGGCGCCGCCCTTGCCGATCACGTCGCGGATCTTGTCGGGGTTGATCTTCATGACATACAGGCGCGGCGCGAAGTCGGACACTTCGGCATTGGCCTGACCCATGGCTTCCTGCATCTTGCCCAGGATGTGCATGCGCGCCTCCTTGGCCTGGGCCAGCGCGACCTGCATGATTTCCTTGGTGATGCCCTGGATCTTGATGTCCATCTGCAGCGCGGTGATGCCAGAGGTGGTACCGGCGACCTTGAAGTCCATGTCGCCGAGGTGATCTTCGTCGCCCAGGATGTCGGTCAGCACGGCAAAGCGGTTGTCCTCCTTGATCAGACCCATGGCGATGCCGGCCACATGGGCTTTCATGGGAACGCCGGCGGCCATCAGCGACAGGCAGCCGCCGCAAACCGATGCCATCGACGACGAGCCGTTGGACTCGGTGATCTCGCTGACCACGCGCATGGTGTACGG
>JACMQR010000377.1 GCA_014376885.1 Polaromonas sp. | reverse complement strand
TCAACCCGCCAACACCGGCGCGGCATGAAAGCGTTTGCCGCCCTGTACCGCGAACTCGACGCGACCACCTCCAGTCTGGCGAAGCAGGCCGCCTTGCAATGCTACCTGCAGGCGGCCGCGCCCGCCGACGCCGCCTGGGCGGTGTATTTCCTGGCCGGCGGCAAGCCCCGGCAGCTGGTGCCGTCCAAGCTGCTGCGCCAACTGGCCCAGATTGATGCCGGCCTGCCCGAGTGGCTGTTCGACGAAAGCTACGATTCGGTGGGCGACCTGGCCGAAACCCTGGCGCTGCTGCTGCCGCCGCCGGCCGGCCAGCATGACATTGGCCTGGCGGTCTGGGTCGAGCAGCACCTGCTGCCGCTGCGCAAAACCGCCGCCGATGCGTTGCCCGATGTTCTGCGCGGCCAGTGGAATCGGCTGGCGCCGGACGAGCGGCTGGTGTATTTCAAGCTGATCACCGGCGGCTTTCGGGTCGGCGTGTCGCGGCTGCAGGTCAACCAGGCGCTGGCGGCTGTGGGCGGCATTGACGCCAAGCGGGTGGCCCAGCGGCTGATGGGCTACACCCACCTCAGCGCCCAGCCGACCGCTGCCGACTATGCGGCCTTGATCGCCCCGGAAAATCCCGGCGAGCTGAACCAGCAGACCAGCGGCCAGCCCTACCCGTTTTTTTTGGCCCATCCGTTCAACCAGCCGCTGGCGCAGTTCGATGCGCTGCTGGGCCCGCCAACCGACTGGCTCATCGAGTGGAAATGGGACGGCATTCGCGCCCAGCTGGTCAAGCGCGCCGGCCAGGTGTGGCTCTGGTCGCGCGGCGAGGAACTGGTGACCGAGCGCTTTCCCGAACTGGCGGCGATGGGCGCGGCGCTGCCAGATGGCACTGTGCTGGACGGCGAGATCGTTGTCTGGCGCGGCAATGCCGACCTGCCCGGCAGCGAAGGCAGCGTCCAGCCCTTTGCTGAATTGCAAAAGCGCATCGGCCGTAAAACGCTGGGCCCCAAGTTGCTGCGCGACATTCCGGTGGTGCTGCTGGCTTACGACCTGCTGGAATGGCAGCAGCGCGACCTGCGCCCCCTGCCGCTGTCGCAGCGCCGGGCGCTGCTCGACACGCTGGTCGTTGACCTGGGCCACCCGACGCTGCAGCCCAGCCCGCTGCTGACCGGCGGCAACTGGCAGGTCCTGGCCAGCCAGCGGGAAGCGGCCCGGTCGATGGGCGTCGAGGGCCTGATGCTCAAGCAGCGCGAGGCGCCCTACGGCGTCGGCCGCGCCAAGGATGTCGGCGTCTGGTGGAAATGGAAGATCGACCCGCTGAGCATCGACGCGGTGCTGATTTACGCTCAGCGCGGCCACGGCCGGCGCGCCAGTTTGTACAGCGACTACACCTTTGCCGTGTGGGACGGCCCGCCCGGGCAGCCCGAGCGCAAGCTGGTGCCGTTTGCCAAGGCCTATTCAGGGCTGACTGATGCTGAAATGGGACGGGTCGATGCCATCGTCCGCAAGACCACGCTGGAGAGCTTCGGGCCGGTGCGCAGCGTCCGGCCG
>JACMQR010000376.1 GCA_014376885.1 Polaromonas sp. | reverse complement strand
TCGAGTCATGGGAGCGTGCCACAGAGCGCGGCGCCCTGATCCACGGCGAGCTTATCGGCTATGGGCTGTTCACCGATGCCGGCCATGTCATCCGGCCCAGCGCCCAGGGCCAGGCGGCGGCCATGCAGGCCGCCCTTGGGTCGGCCGGCCTCGACGCCGCGCGAGTCGACGCGATCGATGCCCATGGCACCGGCACCCTGGCCAACGACAGCGTGGAAACGGCTGCCATTAAGGCAGTGTTCGGCCGCCATGCCAGCCGCATTCCGGTCAGCGCCACCAAGGCGCTGCACGGCCATCTGCTGGGCGCCACATCGGCTCTGGAATGCGTGCTGTCGGTCGTGGCCATGCGCCATGGGGTGGCGCTGCCGACCATGCATCTGCAGCAGCCCGACCGGCTGTGCGACCTTGACTATGTGGCCAATGTGGCGCGCGAGGGCGTGCTAATTCGCACCATGCTGTCCAGCTCGTTTGCCTTCGGCGGAACGAACGCGGTGCTGGCGCAGCGCACCGGTCATTAGAAATAATGATAAAAAAGCCGTTATGTGCAATACCGACGGCCTTATGCAGCTACTGAAAAAATAGCAACTGGCATTCAGGCCGCTAGCGGCCTGGTGGCTTGGCCAGCCGGCAGCCTGCCTGATGCCATCAATCGGGACTCGACGGCGTGCTGGGGCTTGCCCCGCAGAGCTGGGCAGCACCGAAAGCCATTCCAGTCAGGCGGATTTTTGCGCTTTCGGCACCCGCCCCATCAAATAAAACTCTGGATTGGGCTGCATGCCGCTGAAATTGGCCATGCGGTTTGACAGGCCGAAAAATGCGGTGATGGCGGCGATGTCCCACGCATCCTCATCGTCAAAACCGTGGGCCTGCAGGGCGGCGAAGTCGGCGTCCTCGATCTGCGCGGACTGCTCGCAGACCTTCATCGCAAAGTCGAGCATGGCGCGCTGGCGCGGCGAAATATCGGCCTTGCGGTGGTTTACCGCCACCTGGTCGGCCAGCAGCGGCTGCTTTTCATGAATCCGCAAAATTGCGCCATGCGCCACCACGCAGTACAGGCAGTGGTTGGCCGCGCTGGTGGCCGTGACGATCATTTCGCGCTCGCCCTTGGTCAGCGAGCCGTGCGGGTTGCCACCCGCCTCCTTGAGCATCAGCGCATCATGGTAGGCAAAAAAAGCGCGCCATTCGGCCGGGCGGCGGGCCAAGGCCAAAAACACGTTGGGCACAAAACCGGCTTTCTCCTGGACCTCCAGAACCTTGACCTTGAGGTCGTCGGGCAGGTCGCGGAGTTCGGGCGGCGGGTAGCGCAGACGGGTCATTGAAAAATCTCCTGGGGTTGCGGGCGGGTGGTCGACAGGATAAGCGCAGACTCGAAGATCCGCTGCTGCCCGGACCGGCTTTTCGGTTTTTGGGCCCGTTGCGGCCCTTTGCTTTTCACAAATGGAACTTTCAACATGTCCCCACCCCTGAACAAAGACCATGACGCCGGCCTGGCAATGCGCAAACGCGTCATGGGCGAAGATTTTGTCGCCAACGCCCTGGGCAATGCAACGCCGTTCACCCAGCCCATCCAGCAGTACATCACCCGCAATGCCTGGGGCGACACCTGGCAGCGGCCGGGGCTGGATCTGAAAACCCGCAGTCTGGTCACCGTGGCCATGCTGACGGCGCTGGGCCGGCAGACCGAACTCAAAGGCCATGTGCGAGGCGCGCTGAACAACGGCGCCACGGCAGAGGAGATCCAGGAAGTGCTGCTGCATGCCAGCATTTACTGCGGTCTGCCCCTGGCGGTTGAAGCGTTTCGAACCGCAGCGCAAGTGATCGACGCGCCCAAGGCGGTTTAGCGCTCCAGGTTGGCAAAAACCGTTCTTCAGCTTGAAAATTTATGTCTTTAAAGAGTCAGATGCTTTGCAGCCGTGTGCTGATAGCTATTAAAAGCATAGCTTCGTAGTTGAATTTGCGCTTCAACAGGTCAGCGGCGCGTCAACATCCCGGCAAGCCGCATGGACTACCCGGGCGGGCCGTGTATGGGAACATAATGATTTTTCGCCCCGCCCTTTCAGGCGGTGTCACCGCGCAGCGCAGGCAACCGGCCAGGCGCTGGGCTTTTCCCGGAAAAGGAAATTAGCAAATGCAAATTCAAGTCAACTCCAACCGCAGCATCGACACCGGCGAGTCTTTCGAGCGCTGGGCCAATGCCGAATTGAATGACTCGTTCAGCCGTTTCAAGGACGACATCACCCGCATCGAAGTGCACATGAGCGACGAAAACGGCGAAAAAATCAGCGCCGACCATACCCGCTGCATGATGGAGGCCCGCCTGGCCAACCGCGAACCGGTTGCCGTCAACCACCATGCGTTCAACCAGGATGAAGCCTTCCGCGGCGCCAGTGACAAGCTCAAGCGTGTGCTGGAGCACACGTTGGGCAAACTGCGCGACCACCGGGCGCGCGAATCCATTCGCCGCGAGCCCGACCTGGGCAACGCCTGAGTCTTCCAGCCTGGCCTGGCCGGCTTTTCTTGCCGGCCAGCGTCTGGCCATCGGCCTGCCTGGACAGGCGGCTATCGGCTATTCCCCCGCCATCAGCTTTTGCACCAGGTCGGCCGTCGTGGAGGCCTTGAACTTGCGGATCAACCGGGCGCGGTAGATTTCGACCGTGCGGTGACTGATGCCAAGCGCCCGGCCGATCTCCTTGGATGTCAGGCCGCGCATCAGTTGCGCGGCCACTTCGCGTTCTCGGGCGGTTAGCTCGGCCGTCACCGGGCGGCTGGCGCTGAGGTCCTCAAAAATCCAGATGCCCGACTCATGCGGTGCATTGCGGTTAAGCGCGCGGCCGGTGACATGGCACCAGAAAGTCTCGCCCTTTGTGCGCCCGTCAAAGCGCTTCATGATACGGTTGTCGGAGTACATGCCGGTCGCATTGAGAATGGGCAACATGCGCGCGCCGATGCGCTCGTATTCGTCGGCGCTCGGGTAAAGAACCAGGAACGACTGCCCGATCAACTGGTCGCGGGTGGTGCCGAAAATTTCGCAGACATGCCGGTTGCAGTCCAGTATGAAACGGTTCCGGGACAAGGCCAGACCCACCGGTGCCAGATCAAATGCAAGCTGGTAATCCGATGACATTGGGACAAACCTTTAAGAAAAACTACCTACTATTTTAAGTAGTATCGTAAGTGAGCTGCTTTGCAGATGGCGAAGTATAAAAAGCCCAATACACCCAGGAGATATTTTGTGAAAAAACTTTTTCCCTCGGCTGCCCAAGCTCTCCAAGGCGTTGTCAAGGACGGCCAGCTGCTGGCCGTTGGCGGCTTTGGATTGTGCGGCATCCCTGAGGCGCTGATTGATGCGCTTCAGGCCACCGGCATTAAGGACCTGACCGTGATTTCGAACAATGCAGGGGTCGACGGCTTTGGTCTTGGCAAGCTCCTGGAAACGCGCCAGATCAAGAAAATGATCTCGTCTTATGTGGGCGAAAACAAGGAGTTCGAGCGCCAGTACCTGGCCGGCGAACTGGAGCTTGAGTTCACACCACAAGGCACCCTGGCGGAAAAGCTGCGCGCCGGCGGTGCTGGCATTCCGGCTTTCTTCACCAAGACCGGCGTCGGCACCTTGGTGGCTGAAGGCAAGGAATTGCGCGACTTCAATGGCGAAACCTATGTCATGGAGCACGCCTTGTTGCCGGATGTGGCGCTGGTCAAGGCGCACCGCGCTGACAAATCAGGCAACTTGCAGTTCCGCCTGACCGCCCGCAACTTCAACCCAGCCGTGGCCATGGCTGGAAAGGTCTGCATTGTTGAGGTCGAGGAAATTGTCGAGACCGGAGACATCGAGCCCGACCAGGTTCACCTTCCGGGCATTTATGTGCACCGCATCGTGCACAACCCGAATCCGGAAAAACGCATTGAAAAACGCACGGTGAGCGCGGCGCCAGTCGATGCGATCCTGGCCAAGATAGAGGCGCAGGCGGCCATTGCACAGGCGGCAAGCACAGCCGACGAACCGTCCCCATCCACCATCAAGGCCGCCACCGGCCAGCAAGGAGCTTAAAGCATGCCATGGACCCAAGACCAGATGGCAGCGCGTGCTGCCCAGGAACTCGAAGACGGGTTTTATGTCAATCTCGGCATCGGCATTCCGACCTTGGTGGCCAACTTTGTTCCCAGTGACAAGGAAGTGTGGCTGCAGTCGGAAAACGGCATGCTGGGCATCGGCCCGTTTCCCACCGAGGCTGAAGTCGATGCCGACCTGATCAACGCCGGCAAGCAAACCGTGACCACGCTGCCGGGTTCGTCGATTTTCGGCAGCCACGACAGCTTTGCAATGATCCGCGGCGGCAAGATCAATTTGTCGATCCTGGGCGCACTGCAGGTCAGCGAGCAGGGCGACCTGGCCAACTGGATGATTCCCGGCAAGATGGTCAGGGGCATGGGCGGCGCCATGGACCTGGTGGCCGGTGTCAAGCGGGTGATTGTGCTGATGGAGCATGTGGCCCGGAAAAAGGACGGCACCGAGGATCTGAAAATCCTGCCGCGCTGCACATTGCCGCTGACCGGCGTGGGCGTGGTCGACCGCATCATCACCGATCTGGCGGTGATGGATGTAACGCCCGAGGGCTTGAAAGTGATCGAGCGGGCGCCCGGCGTGACGCCAGAAGCGCTGCAGGCCAAGACCGGCGTGAAGCTGATCTGACGACACCGAAGCCGGCTGTTCATCACGCAGCCGCCGTGCGTTACTGTGAGCGCCAGCGCCTCGTGCATGTACAAGCGCTTTTGCCAGCCGCTCGCCGCTGAGAAACTTAGCCCGGCGAAGTTTGCGCCCCGCCAGTTGTTCATTCAGGGTGGCTTTATGACCCCGGACTTCAATGTCGTCTGGGCAACAGGGCCTTGACTGGCCCGTGCAACCGCGCCATCACGGCCGCAAAGGGGCGGGCGGCTTGGTTTTCTGTCTTGCCTTTGAACGTTTCTTCTTTACCGGCAGCTTTGCCACTGGCGCGGCGACCACTGCCGGCCGGACCGCCACTGAAAGCCGGTCGGTGTTTGGGCGTGCGGGCGACAGTGCCGAGGACGGCTCCGACAAAACATCTGTGTTGGGCAGGCTTGACAAGGAGACCTGTGACATCGCCGCCCTGCGCTCCACATTGGTCAGCATGACCTCCTGAACCACTACCTGTTGCTTGAGTTGGATGATTCTTGTCCGAATGCCTCGGGCCTGCATCTCCAGGGCCGCCTTGCGTTCCGACGGCGTCATGAAAGACTCATCCGTGCCGGATGGCGGCGATGCGGGGGCCGCGCAGCCAGACAAAATCAAGGCTACCGTCAATCCCAAGCCCATCAATGTCTTCATGCCGTCCTTTCGTTGCTGTTTCGTTGCTGTCTGGGTCGAACTATGAGGGATCAGGCCAGGCGCGGCCAGTAGGTGACCACTGTTGGCTATGTAGGACCAGGCACTGTCGCGGCTGAGGCAAGGGCTTGACTTTCTGGCCTCGGGCTGAGCTGCGGGAGCTTAGGCAGGCGAGCTACTTGCCAGCCAACCGTCGACCGCCCATGCCCATGCGGCCATCCGCATGCAGGGCTGCGCCTGGCGGCCGGACTGTCCGGGGCCACAGCGCCCATGCGAGCTGCTGGGTGAATTGGGGAAAATCCGGTCACGCGCCTGGCGCTGCGGCAAATCAAGGGCTCAACGCAACTCTTCAGACGGGGCTTGCCCACGCCCGTTAATCACGCCGACCAGTTGGGCGCGTCGGTAGGCATACCAGCGAAGCAAACACCCGCGGTCCTGGCACATTGTCTCGCGCCTGCGCCATTCCAGTTCACCCTGGCGCCGGAAGGCAGACGGGTCGGAGCTTGCGTTTCTGGCGCGCTCATAAGCGCGGCCCAGTTCGCGGTCAAGCCGGGAAAGCTCGGCATCGGAACAAATCATTTTTTCGGTGGCCGAGCGCGCCCGGCGACAGTCAAAACTCGACCCGTTGCCCTTGAGCGTGCCTGACTGGGGGACGCCTTGCGGCATATCTTCGTCACCCTTGGCTTTCTGGGCCTTGCGTGGGTCCGACGGTGGCGGCTGGACAGGAGAAGCTGCAGCGCCCCCGGCCGCCTGCGTCACCAGCCCGGTGGAGCCCGTTGTCGGCGCCTCGACAGCCGGCTCGCCAGGCACCGGCCGCGCCGCTGGCTGGGCCAGTGCCTGCCGCACGGCTGACAGCCCCTGGGAGGCCTGCCTCGACGGGTCGCCCGATGCACCGTATTTGGCAACGAAGGCGGGCAAGCTGTCCGCGTACAAGCCTTCGGCCCGCTGCAGCAACTCAGCCTGGTGGGCGCCGGCCGGCGCACCGACTGCCAGGGCGAATGCCGCATAGTGGACACCGAGCTGATAGCGCGCATCAGCCGATTCGATCGAGCCGGCGCCCTTGATTTTGTCAGCCACCCGGCAGGCCATCAGAAAAGCGGTTTCGGCGTCTCGCGGCCGGCCGGCGGCAGCGGACTGTTTGCCAATAACCAGGAACGACCCGATGTCGGTGGCTGTCAAGCCCGACACATCGGCCTGCAGGGGGAACTGCCCGTCTTTTTCGCCGGCCGGCGCAACGGCCGGTTGCAAGGGGCAGGCACTGAGCAACGG
>JACMQR010000065.1 GCA_014376885.1 Polaromonas sp. | reverse complement strand
AACAAGGCTGCACCGAGCACATGCTGAAGTTTTCCGTGCGTATCACAACAAAACAAAATTTCATTGTTCACGTTCGACCCCTCAAGCGCCAGAAATTGCGACCGAGCCAACACAAATTTGCAGCTGCAGTTGCATGCGGATTCGACTGGCTACCCCAGCGGTGTGACCTTGATTTCGCCGCGCCGGTCATGGACGCGCTTCATGGTTTCCTCGTTCTGGTGCGTGTTCGGGTTCAAGCCCCGCCCAACATCAGGCTGATGTGCACGGCGCGCAAGTCATGGGCGTGAAACCAGACGCAGCTCGCGTTCGCATGAGATTGCTCCACAGGCTTTTTCTCAGGGGTGGGTCAATGGAAAGACGGCCAGACCAATCAGGGCGGCGCCAAACACGACGAATGGTTCGGGAATTTTCTTGAACCTCCATAGCAAAGCGGTTGCGCTCACCGCCAGGACCGCCGTGGCAGTGTCCGTGATGGTGCGCTGCGCGATGACCACCACCGAGCCTGCAATGGCGCCGATGGCTGCTGCGGTGATGCCATCGACAAAGGCAATGACGCCAGGATGCTTTCCCCATTTCTTGAAGTGGGGCGCGGCAACGACAGTGATCAGGTAGCAGGGTAAGAAGGTGGCAGCAGCAGCAATGCCGGCGCCTGGCAAGCCCGCAATCAGGTAGCCAATGAAGCCGGTGGTGATGACCACCGGACCCGGCGTGATCATGGCAACGGCCACCGCGTCCACAAACTGGCGGTCGTTGAGCCATTGGTGCTCGGTGACGACGCCGCCATACAGAAATGGCACGATGGCCAGGCCAGAGCCGAACACGAATGCCCCGGCCTTGGCAAAGAAAATGCCGATTTGAACGACCAGGCTGGGGTCGGCGATCAAGGCAAAGGCGTGGGGAAGTTGGGTGGGCATGGCGCCAGCCCATGAGGCGTTGCCAAACTTGGGCTTGCAGCGGACCACCCAGACCAAAATACCTGAGGCAATGAATAGCCAAGCGATTTCTGACTGGGTGACGATGGTCACGGTCGCCAGGACAGCGAAGATGACCCATAGCAGCCTGTCCTTGCCGATGTTTTTGGTGGACAGCTTGTGGGCTCCGATGGCCATGATGCCCAGCACCGCCGCGCCCACACCGTAGAAGACCGCCTGCATCCAGGGCAGGCCGCCGTAGGACACATATGCCATGCCAAGTCCCACCACCATCAAAAACGACGGGATCACAAACGCGAGGCCAGCGACGGTGGCGCCCAGGATTCGGTGGTGCACAAAGCCCAGGTAGATGGCCAGTTGAGCGGCCAGGGGGCCCGGCGCGATCTGCGCCAGCGCCAGTCCTTCCTTGTAATCACCTTCGGAAAACCACATGCGCCCGTCGACCAGGTCGCGGTGCATGAAGCCCACCAGCGCGACAGGGCCGCCAAAACCCAGCGTGCCCAGCCGCAGGAAATAGCGCGTGAGCTGCCACAGGGTGTAACTCGCCGGCCCGCCGGCCTGGTTTGCGTTGCTCATCGGGAGCGCGCTTCCTGGCCAGCCGCGCCGCCCTGTTCGTAATGTGCAAAGAGGCCGTCGAACACCGCGCTGGCGGCGGCGATCAATTGGTCGTCCTTGGTGATGCTCGCCCTCAGGCCTGCCATAACGCTTTCGACGCCGGTCGCATCGCCCGGCTGCACGCCGCCGATATCAAGGTAGTGGACCAGCGCGCCCAGGCGCAACAGCGCTGGGCTCTCAAGACCGAAGCTCGCCACCAAAACTTCAAAACTCACGCGCGCGCCGACATGGGTGAAGCTCGCGCCATCGAAGTCGAACCCCACCGCCCCGGGCGGGCAATCGGCCGGCGATGCAAGCCATATGAACCTGGCCTCGGGATCGATAAAGCGGCGAATAAGCCAGGCGCAGGCAAGCCGGTCCACCCAGGGCCGCTGGCGGGTGGCCCAGGTTTTGCCATTGAAGTCGTCCACGGCACGCGGCTCGATGCCTCCAGCCACGGCATGCGGCTCGCCTGGCGAGAGCAACTGGTTGGCGCAGGCCTGCAGCTCGCGCCATGCGGCTTCGGCTTGCCGGCGGGCTTCGCCGGGAAAAAAATCAATGTCGCAGGTGCTGGCAAGGGCCTTGCCCAGTTTTCTGGTCTGCCTGAGCACTTCGGGGACGCGCTCGAGGGTGAGGTCGGCCCGTGCAGCGCCCATGTCGGCCAGCAGGGCGGCGTACTCGGCATTGCGATTGAACAGGCTTTCAAAGTTCGTGCTCTGGGTCGGCATCAGCCCGACCAGCAGCGCCTTGCCGCCTGATGCCGTGATGTCGGTGGAGATCGCCTCCAGGCTCGAGCGGCACTTCGCGAGGTCAGGCATCAGGTAAACGCCATCGCGCAGCGCGGCGGCGCCCGAGCTCTTGAGGGCGCGCCACATGCGCATGCGGACGGTTGCGTTTTCGGTCGGCAGGCTGGTGATGAGGGCAATCCATTTTTGCATGTAGCTTACTCTACCATTTTGTCACTACATACTCAAAATCAGGTGGTGTCAGGGTGCGCCGACCGGGCAGGGTCGACGGGGTTTTTCAGCAATGCGCGCAGCTTCTCGCCAACGCTTGGCCCATGCTGCAGGCCGGCGGGAGGCGCTCGCTGAGCGACACGCTGCATGCGCCGGCCGGGCAAATCCGCCCGGCCTGAAAAACTGAAATCCATTTATGTCAAACCATGCGCAAAGCGGGCCGATCCAGCCCCCGTTGAAAATCGCCGGCATCCGCACAGCGCGCGTGCCGGCTCCCTTGCCCCGGCCGGTGCACACCGCCTCGGGCACCATCGACCGGTTCCCCCTTGTCCTGATTGACGTATGTACCGACGCGGGGGGAACAGGCCGCGCCTGCGCGCAGTTCTACCTGCCCGAACTGCTGCCGGCTCCGGAGCACGCCGTGGCCAGCCTGGCGGCCTTGGGCATCGGCCTGCCGCTGGTGCCCTGTGATGTCCACGCGCACCTGGTGCGCAGCTGCCGCCTGTTCGGCATGAAGGGCCTGCTGGATACTGCGCTTGCCGGCTTGGACATGGCGCCGTGGTACGCCTGGGCCCGCGCCCGCGAAGAGCCGCTGGCCCGGGCGCTCGGGGCCAAACTCCGGCCACTTCGGGCGCACCGCAGCGTGGGCCTGTACAGCGCGCATGAGGTCCTGGCCATTGCAGAAAATACGCTGGCGGCAGGTTTT
>JACMQR010000375.1 GCA_014376885.1 Polaromonas sp. | reverse complement strand
GTCAGAACACGGTGCAACTCTGAGCTTCAGCGGTGTAGCCGGGACCGGTATCACTTATTCACCAGGTCATTTGTTTGATAACTTGGCTTTCGGTCAGAAAGACACTGATGTGATTCACTACACAATCGAAGACAGCCACGGCGCCATGTCGTCGAGTACAGACATCGTCACCATTGTTGGTGTTGCACACCATGCCTAATAGCCAAAATGGTTTTACGAAAGATTCTGCATTGGTTAAATTCAACGCAGAAGTTGACGGGAATAGGTAGCGGTGTGAGGTAAATTGACCTTTCAACCGGGTTCGATTAAGCCGGTTGAAAAGGTCATGCTCGACGCAGATAAACAGTAATAACGTTTGACAGGATTACCCGGATCAATTGCCGTTTTGCATACCTTTGTTTAAAGAAGAGCTTCCTCGGAATCTCCACGCACACTTGTTCGCGATTTTCAGTCGAAACGGCATGCAGGTGTTCTGGGGAATCTATTTTTAATAGCGGAGAATTTCTACTGAGCCAAATCGAGACACATTCGTTTTCAGTCGAAACTGCACACTGGCAAGTTACTAAAAACAAAAAACGCATCAATATACAAAAAGATGAACTCAAAGTTGCACAACACGATGTCCATCTTTTTGTTGCGCAGCAGTTTCCATAGTCGAAGTCCTCGTTTCTCAATCCGTCTTAAAAACTCGGTTTTTACTTGTGGGTAAAGGCCAAATTTTTGCATCTATGTCGGTTGACAAGGCCTCATGAGTTCTCGCACCCCCCCTTCCGAGCTGCATTTGGCGGTCTTGTCACTACGTCCTTATTTTGTCCGCGCTGCATGGTTTAGTGTTTGTGCCTGTTTGCTCATCCTGGCACCCAGCGCCTGCATGCTGGAGGTTTATGACCGCGTTGTCGGAAGCCGCAATCACCTCACACTTGCCATGCTGACGCTGGTCGTGTTGGCCGCCTTCTTGTTGATGGAAGTATTGGAGTGGGCACGCGCTCAAATCATGCAAGAGACGGGTTTAAAACTCGATGGACTCTTGCGCCACCGCGTCTTCATCGCTATTTTCGAAGCTAATCTGAAACGAATTCCTGGCGGTAGCTGGAGCGGCGTAGCCTCGGCGCTCTGCCCCAGGTTTTGCCCACCCTTGGCGGCTTTCGCGGCCTTGCCGTTGACTTTGGCTCCCTTCGTTTCGTTCGCTTTGGCCTTGCTTTTGATATTGATGGTGTCAGTGATGGCGATGATTTCCATCTTGGACTTGTCCTGGCCGGTCAAATCCAGTTTGTTGATCATGGCGTCAAAGCGGTCATCATGCGAGCGCAGCTCTTGCAGCACCTCCCACACCACTTTGTAGGTCTTGTTGTCTTTGAGCGCCTCTTCGGGCTGCATGCCTGCTGGGATCACCACCGGCAAAATCACGTACCCCAGCTTCTTCTTGCTGTCCTTGGGTTTGCGCATGACACGTCCGACCGACTACACCACATCCACCTGTGAATTACGCGGAGTCAGGAACAGCACGGCGTCCAGGGCGGGTACGTCGTAAGCGGCCAGCCATGCCATCTTGAGACTGGGAAGAAAGCGGTCAAACATAGTGTCCACGAAACAAATAAGTGGGCACTATGGAAACGAAAAGAGTGGCGCGGCGCAAACACAGTACCCAATTCAGGGCTGAGGTGCTTCAGGCCTGCCGCCAAGCCGATGCCTCCGTGGCCGCGATAGCGCTGCGCAACGGGTTGAACGCCAACGTGGTTTACCACTGGCTGCGCGAGGAGGCCCAAGGCGTTGAGGCAGGCGCTGGCAGCCATGCTGCGGTAAGCACCCGGCACGGCGCTGAGTTCTTTGCCGTGCAGATGCCCCAGCCGGCTGTGGCGGCCGTTTCGCCAGAAATCCGCGTGGAGGTGCGCCGCCCAGGGGCGGCCACTGTCACGGTGAGCTGGCCCGTCCAGTATGCCGGCGAGTGCGCGGCCTGGGTGCGTGAGTGGCTGCGGTGATTCGCATCGACGCGCTGTGGCTGGGTAAGCGTCCAACGAGTACCATTCTTGCGCAGGAGTGATGGGCCGGGCAGTATCCGGGGAGTTGCCCGCCACGATGGTGTGCACTCAACCCAAGTGTTTTCAAGCATCAAAACCCGCGTAGTTCATAGCTACAGCGGGTTTTTTGTTGTCTCGTACGCCGACACGGCTCGACCATGCACAACTGCCTTGAGACCGGCAAAATAGGGCCATGTGCAGCCATTTCCAAGCAATCAAGGACCGGGCCCAACTTGAAAAAGAGTTCGGCGTCAAACCGCCGCCCGAGCAGGGCGTTTTTGACGTTTGGCCCGCTTACCGGGCGGTCTTCATCAGGCGACCGTCAGAGGCCGATGCGGGCGACGAAGCGGTGCCAGACCGCGAGGCGCTGACCGGCGTGTTTGGCTTGATCCCGGTCTGGGCGAAAGACGACAAATTTGCGCGCCGTACCTACAACGCGCGCAGCGAGACAGCGGCCACCTTGCCCAGCTTTCGGGATGCCTGGCGCCGGGGCCACAGGTGCATCATTCCGGCCGAGGCCCTCTACGAGCCCGATTGGCGATCGGGCAAGGCCCAGGCCACGCGGATTGTTCGCCGTGACGGCCGGGCGCTGGGTGTGGCCGGGCTGTGGAGCGCCTGGAAATCACCGGCCGGTGACCCGATCCTCAGCTTCACCATGCTGACGGTCAACGCAGACGATCATCCGCTGATGCGCAACCTTCACAAGCCTGGCGACGAAAAGCGCATGGTGGTCATCCTGCCCGAGGCAAATTACGACGACTGGCTGACGGCGCCTGTGGGCCGGTCAATGGCGTTCATGCAGCCGTACCCGGCCGGTCAGATGCTTGCCAATCCTTGACGCCGTACTGAAGGTCCGCAAAGCTGCGGATGCGCTGGTCAGGTGCTATCGCTCCAGCTTTGCAAAGGCTCCGCCACAGTTTGTATCCAAACAACCTAAAATGTAAAGCTTAGGTTGAACGGTTTGCGACGGGCATTTCACTTGCGGGCTCCCACAGACACCTGCTTCCCCGTGACACCAGACACCTCCTTGCAGGGTGCTATTTTTTTTATAGCTAACTGTTAAGCAGGGTCAAGCACAAGTGGCCACTTTCAGCCTAAAGCAGGTATTTAACAAAATTAAAAGGTGCCATGTCGCGCGGACCTGCCCCGCAGACAGTGGCAACTGCCGACTACACCTTACTTCTCGGGAACGCGTCAATTGAAATCTCAGGCCAAAGGCGATTCAAACCTCAGCGATTCAATCGACATCGTTTACCTCTGGGTCAATGGCGCCGATCCAGTCTGGCTGAGCAAGCGCCACGCGGCTTATGCCGCCTGGACCCGGCAGAACCACCAGGACCTTGCTGTTTTTGGCAATGTGGCGGGCCGCTATCGCGACAATTCCGAGTTGCTGTTCAACCTGCGCGCGCTCGAGCGGTTTTTTCCGGAGCATGGCCAGGTGTACATCGTGACCGACGGCCAGACGCCGGCCTGGCTGCGCCCCTCGGAACGGGTAACCGTGGTGGACCACCGTGATCTGCTGCCGGCCGGGGCCTCGCAGGTGTTCGACTCGGGCAACATAGAGTCCTACCTGCACCACATTCCCGGCCTGTCCGAGCGCTTTTTGTACCTGAACGACGATGTCTTTTTCGGCCAGAAGGTCAACCCCGCCTGGTGGTTTGGCGAGCGGCTCAAAGTCTTCATGGAGCCTGCATCGGCAGCGCACCCGGCGGCGCTTGATCCGGCTGAAACCTCGCTGGTCAATGCCTCGATCGAATCGGGCCGCTGGCTTGCCGAGCGCTATCCGCACTACCGGCACATTGCACAGGTCTACTCGCACACGCCGCGCGCCATGCGCAAAAGCGTGATGCACGAGCTTGAACACCTGGCGCAGGACTGGTTTGCGCAGGTTCGCTCGACCGTGTTTCGTTCCTGGCGTATTCCCCCCATCGTCCCCGATCTGGCGCCGCGCTGGATGGTGCAGGTGGGCTATGCCGAGCAGCAAGAACTCAACCCGCTGTACATCAACACCGGCGATGCGCAGGCAGAGTGGCAATTTGCCGAGCTGGAAGAAAACTTCGGCAAGCTGCCGTTTTTTTGCATCAACGACACCTGCGACGAGGCGCTTGACGACGACCCTCGGCTGCTGCGCATCGCGCAAACCCTTCAAAAGCTGCTGCCCCGGCCCTCGTCGTTTGAGTTTGCTAACAACATGGAGTCAGTTGCGGCCTAGCTTGTCAAACACCAGGCGGATGGCAGCCGGTTGCTGGCATCTGCTGGGCAGGCAGCAGGCCGTGAGAATAAAGCGCCGGGCCGCAGAAATCCGGGCTTGCTGAGGCGCTTGCGGCAAGCTGCCCGGGCAACTTGCCGCAAGCCGGTCCCAGAGTGAAGTCACATGCCGAATTTCGCCTGGGCGTCTTTTTGGCAGGTGTCTTTGGCATTGCCCGCCAGGCTGTCGCAGCGTGCCTTGGCCGCCTTGTAGCTGGCTTCGCGTGTTTCGGTGCTGGCGTCTTTCCTGGCTTCGTTGACTTTTTCGGTCTTGCTGCCGCTGGTGTCTGCTGCCACCTTGGCGACCTTGGCGTCTTCCCGGGCTTTCACATGCACAGCCTTGGCATCCTTGACACACACATCCTTGGGATTGCCCGCCAGGTCGTCGCACTTTTCCTTGGCTGTGTCAAAGGCGGTGTCGGCCTTGGCCATGGCCAGGTCGCGCGTTGTCTTGGCACCGGGCTTGTACTGCGCTTCGAGTTCGGCCTTGGCGACTTTTTCCGCCCCCTTGGCCTGGGACATGCAGATGTCGTTGGCATTGCCTTTAAGGCTGCCGCAGTTTTTTCGGTTGACCTTGTAGTCTGCGCTGGCCTGGCTTTTCTGGCTGTCGTATTCGGCTTTTGTCAGGGCACTGGCCGGGCCGGCAAAAACTCCTGACAGGGCCAGGCTGAGAATAAAAAGTTTGGCTTTCATGGTTGATCCTTTGAACGTTGGCGTGGCTCGGTGGCCACGGCACCTGACACACGAAATCGCAAGGAAGCGACCCTGTGCCGCCTGTCCCTGTTGGAAAATACTAGCCAAGGCTGGACGGCCTCAAGGTAGGCCAACGGATTTCGATGCGGTAGTCTGTTGACGATAGTCGAGCCGAATTCCTGCCGAAGCCGCTATGTTTTCAGGCGCAGGGTGCGGCTTAGCAGAATCACCGGCAGCAGGCCGACCAGCACCAGCGCCAGCGCCGGCAAGGCGGCCTCGCCAAGGCGTTCATCGCGCGCCAGCTGGTAGGTGACCACCGCCAGGGTGTCGCTGTTGAAGGGCCGCAGCACCAAGGTGGCCGGCAGCTCCTTCATCACATCGACAAACACCAGCAGGCCGGCAACCGCCACCGACCGCTTGAGCAGCGGCCAGTGCACCCGCGCCAGCAGGCCGGCGCCGGTGGTGCCCAGCATGCGCGCGCTGTCGTCAAAGCTGGGGGGAATGCGCGAGTAGCCGCTTTGGATGCTTTGCAACGCCACGGCGCTAAAGCGCACCAGGTAAGCCCAGACCACACCGAGCACGGTCGCGGTGACCCAGTAACCGGCGCCGGTTTGCGGCGCCGCCGCCTGCAGCCAGCCCACTGGCAGCAGCAGGCCGACCACGATTACCGCACCCGGAACCGCATAGCCCAGGCTGGCCAGCTGCACCGCCATGCGGGTCAATGCATCGGGCTGGCGCCGCACGGCGAACGCCAGGCCAAGCGCCAGGGCGGTGGCCAGTGCGGCGCTCAGCCCGGCCAGCCACAAACTGTTGAGCGTCCAATAGACAAACTGGCTCCACAGCAGCTGCTCCCAGCCCATCACCAGCGGGCGCAGCATGAACAGCACCGGCAGCACAAACCCGAGCGCCACCGGAACGGCGCAGACCGCCCAGGCCAGCACGGCCCGTCTGCCGCGCAATGGCACCGGCGCCGCGTCGCCAGACCCCGCGCGCGCGCCCCGGCCTGCGGCAAACCTCAGGCGTTGCTGGGCGCTGCGCTCAATGCGCAGCAGCACCGCGACAAACACCAGCAGCACGGTGGCCAGCTGCGCGGCGGCCATCCGGTTGTCCATCGACAACCACGCCTTGTAGATGCCGGCGGTAAAGGTCTGGATGCCAAAATAGCTCGACACACCGAAATCGGCGAGCGTTTCCATCAGGGCCAGGGCCACGCCGGCAGCCACTGCCGGACGCGCCAGCGGCAGGGCAACCTCACGGATGCGCCGGGACAGCGGCGCGCCCAACAGCCGGGCCGCTTCCATCAGGTGAACCGCCCGCTCCGACAGGGCGGTGCGCGCCAGCAGATAGACATAAGGGTACAGCGCCGCAATGAACACCAGCACCGCCCCGCCCAGGCTGCGCACCTCGGGCAGCAGCCGCCCCTGCAGTCCGAATGCCGACCGCATCGCGGTCTGCAGCGGGCCGCCATACTGCAAGAAATCGGTATAGGCATAGGCCAGCACATACGCCGGCATGGCCAGCGGCAGCAGCAAAGCCCACTCGAACACCCGGCGCCCCGGAAATTCGAACAGCGTCACTGCGCTGGCCGTCGCCATGCCGACAGCGGCCACCCCGGCGCCCACCAGCAGGCACAGCAGCAGCGACGTGCCGGCGTAGGCAGGCAGCACGGTTTGCAGCATTTGCTGCAGGATCGAGCGGGCCGGAGCGTCGAATTCCAGCCAGGACAGCGTCACGGCCAGCACGGGCAGCGTCAGCGCGGCCACCAGCGCGAATAAAACCGCGGAAGGGAGAGAACGAACGAAAGATCGGCGCTGCATGGAAACCTAAAAAGGCCATCGCTGGCAAAGCCCCTGCCCTGCCCGCTTGCGCCATGGTGATTGCAGCTGGTCAACTGCAAATGAGAATTGTAAGCATCTACAATTGTCCGATGTTTCTGGAAGTCTCTCAACTCGGTGTGCAGTATGCAAACAGCACCCAGGCAGCGGTCGATGGCGTGTCGTTCAGCCTGCAAGCCGGCGAGATTGGCGTGTTTATCGGTCCGTCCGGATGCGGCAAGACCACGCTCTTGCGCGCGGTCGCCGGACTGGAGCAGATCCAGGCGGGCAGCATCCGGCTGGCCCGGCAGGTCGTCAGCAGTCCGCAGCAACACCTGCCCGCCGAAGCTCGCCAGATTGGCATGGTGTTCCAGGACTACGCGCTGTTTCCGCACCTCAACGTCGCCGGCAATGTGGCGTTCGGCCTGACGCATTTGAATGCAACAGCGCGGGCGCAGCGCGTCAGCGAGGTGCTGGAGCTGGTCGGCATGGCCAGCGCCCACAAGCGTTTTGCGCATGAGCTGTCCGGCGGACAGCAGCAGCGCGTGGCCCTGGCCCGGGCTTTGGCACCGCGGCCACGCCTGCTGCTGCTCGACGAGCCGTTTTCCAACCTTGATGTTGATTTGCGCGAGCGCCTGGCCCATGAGGTGCGCGCCATCTTGAAAGCTGCCGGAGCCACCGCGCTGTTTGTCACCCATGACCAGCTCGAAGCGTTTGCCATCGGCGACCGCATCGGGGTGATGCACCACGGCCGCCTGCACCAGTGGGACGACGCCTATGCGCTCTACCACCGGCCGGCCACCCGCTTTGTGGCCAATTTCATCGGCCATGGCGTGTTTGTGCCGGCCACCCTGGTGCACCGCAGGGACGGCGTGGTGGCCTGCACCCCGCTGGGCGAGCTGACGGGCGATGACGAATGCCCGCTGCCGTCGAGTTATGCCGGCGGCGAGTGCGACCTGCTGCTGCGCGCTGACGACATCGTGCATGACGACAACGCACCGGTGAAGGCCCGCATCGAGCGCAAGGCGTTTCGCGGGTCGGAGTTTCTCTACACCATGCAGCTGGCCAGCGGCGAAACGCTGCTGGTCCATGTGCCCAGCCACCACGACCATGCGGTAGGCGAATGGGTCGGCATACGCGCCCAGGTCGACCATGTGGTCACCTTTGCGCGCCAGGCATGAGCCCCGTCGGCGGTTTGCCCGCTCGCTGAACGCTTTTTCCGGCCAGGAACGGCCGACATTGCAAAAAATCAGTCAAAACCACAGATTGCGCTTGTTCCTGCTTGGTCTACAGCTATGCTTTCAATAGCACCATAGCGACCCGTCAGGAACGACCTGCCGGTCGCTCAGCCTTGGCGCAAACCGTCCACGGCGGCATGCAAATGCTGGCTCCAGGCACGGCGGTCGCGGTGGTCGGCCCGTTCTGGCGCGCCGTAATGCACCACCGCCAACAGCGGTGGGGCGGACAAGGTCCGCCAGATCGAGCCGATCAGGGTTTCCTCGCCGATGTAGCTCGGCGCATGGCTGGTCTGGCCGCTGGCACGGTCGACAAAATGCAGCCCGACCGGCTGGACCGGCGCGTCGGCCGAGATCGCGGCCTGCAGCAAGTTGGCATGAAAGGGCAACAAAATGCGCCCGTCGCCGGTGGTGCCTTCGGGGAACACCGCCAGCACCTCGCCGGCCTGCAGCGCATCGCGCATCAGATGCACCACCCGAAGGGCGTCGCGCCTGGAACTGCGCTCGATATAAAGCGTGCCGGCCGCCGTCGCCAGGCCGCCAATCAGCGGCCAGTCCTTGATGTCGGACTTGGAGACGAAACGGCAGTGGCGCGCGGCATGCAGCACCGGAATGTCGAGCCAGGACAGGTGGTTGGCCACCAGCAGCACCGGCCCGGCCACCGGCGGCTGGCCACGCACGGCCAGCGTGATGCCGGCATGGCGCAAAAACGCCAGCGCCCAGGCCTGAACCAGGGCGCTTTGGTGGGCAGCGGGCAGGCGCGGCAGGCGAACGGCGGCAATCCACAGGCCGGCCAGGATATGCGCCAGGATGCGCAGCATGCGCCAGCCGGCGCGGACCTGCCGCACCGCAGGCAACTGCAGGCAGACGGCCACTGCCTGGGCCAGGCCGGACACCACCCGTTGCACCTTCAGGCCCGCTCGAACGCGACCTGCCCGCCGACCAGGGTGTAGCGCACGCAGCCGGGCAGCTCGTAGCCCGCGAACGGCGTGTGCCGGCCCTGGCTGCGCAGCGCGGCCGGCTCGACCGTCCAAGGGCTGCCAGGGTCAAACACGCAGATGTCGGCCACGCCGCCCTTGACCAGCCGGCCCGCGCTGGCTTGCAGCGTGCCCAGCGCCTGCCCGAGCACGCGCGCCGGCTCGCAGGTCAGCACCGCCAGCGTCCGGCCGATGCCCGCCGCGCTGTCATTGCCCCATTTGCAGGCCAGGCTCAGCAGCAGTTCCAGGCCGGTGGCGCCTGGCTCGGCCTCGGCGAACGGCAGGGTTTTGGCGTCGGCATCGACCGGCGAGTGGTCGGACACCAGCGCATCAATGGTGCCGTCGAGCAGGCCGCGCCGCAGCGCATCGCGGTCGCGCTGCTGGCGCAGCGGCGGGTCCAGGCGCATGCGGCTGTCGAAGTAGCCGATGTCCACGTCGGTCAGGTGCAGGCTGTTGATGCTGACGTCGCAGGTCACGTCCAGACCCTCGGCCTTGGCCTGGGCCATCAGGGCCACGCCGGCCGCGCTGCTGATGCGGCACAGATGGACCCGCGCCCCGGTGGCGCGCACCAGCTCGAAGATCGTGTGCAGGGCAATCGTCTCGGCAGCCACCGGCACGCCGCTCAGACCCAGCCGCGTGGCCAGCGCCCCGCTCGCCGCCACCCCCCGGCCCAGGTGCATTTCCTGCGGCCGCAGCCAGACGGCATAGCCGAATGTGGCGGCGTACTGCATGGCGCGCATCAGCACCTGGGTGTTGGCCAGCGGCACCTCGGCCTGGCTGAAGGCCACGCAGCCCGATTCGGTCAGCTGGACCATTTCGGTGAGGGCTTCGCCTTTGAGCGCGCGCGTCAGGGCGCCCAGCGGAAAGACGCGCGACAGGTGCAGTTTTTCTGCCCGGAACTTGAGCATTTCCACCAGTCCCGGCTCGTCCAGCACCGGGTCGGTGTCGGGCGGGCACACCAGGCTGGTCACGCCGCCGGCCACGGCAGCGGCCAGCTCGCTCTGCAGCATGCCTTCGTGCTCGTGGCCGGGCTCGCGCAGCCGGGCCGACAAATCGATCAGGCCGGGGGCAACGATGCAGCCGGTGGCGTCAAGGGTTTTGTTCGGCGTGAAATCGGCCAGCGAGCCAGTGAGCGAGACGATGCGCCCGGCGGCAATTGCCAGGTCGCCGACCTGGTCAAAGCCGCTGGCCGGGTCGATGATGCGGCCGTTCTTGATGAGAAGTTTCATTTATTTTTCCGAAAAAAAGCGCCGTTCGCAGGCACCTGAAGCCAGCCGTTTCTGGCGGGCACCAGGCCTCCTCCACCCCAGCAGGGGCCACGGAACCGGCTTCGCCGGGCCGTGGGCGCAGCGCCCCCCTCGGGGGGCAGCGAACCACACGCAGTGGGAAGCATGGGGGCCACATTCACGCTTCATTTCCAGAAACGATGCTCATCACCGCCATGCGCACCGCAATACCAAAGGTCACCTGCGGCAGGATGACGCTTTGCGCGCCATCAACCACGGCCGAGTCGATTTCCACCCCCCGGTTGATCGGGCCGGGATGCATGACGATGGCGTCCGGCTTGGCGAGTTGCAGCTTTTCCGGCGTCAGTCCGAAGCTTTTCGAGAATTCCTGGCTGCTGGGCAGCAGCGCGCCGGTCATGCGCTCGTTTTGCAGCCGCAGCATGATGATCACATCCGCATCCTTGATGCCTTCTTCGAGCGTGTTGCACACGCGCACGCCCATCTGCGCCATGTCGGCCGGCACCAGGGTCTTGGGGCCGACCACGCGCACCTCGGCACAGCCCAGCGTCGTCAGCGCATGGATGTCCGAACGCGCCACGCGCGAATGCAGCACATCGCCGACGATGGCCACCGTCAGGTTGGCAAAATCTTTTTTGTAGTGCCGGATGGTGTACATGTCGAGCAGGCCCTGCGTCGGGTGCGCATGGCGGCCGTCGCCGGCATTGACGACATGCACATGCGGCCGGACATGCTGGGCAATCAGATAGGGCGCGCCCGACTCGCTGTGGCGCACGACAAAGATGTCGGCCGCCATGGCGCTCAGGTTGGCGATCGTGTCGAGCAGCGACTCGCCCTTGGAGGCCGACGAGCGGGCGATGTCCAGGTTGATGACATCGGCCGACAGCCGGGTGGCGGCAATCTCGAAGGTCGTGCGGGTGCGGGTGGAATTTTCGAAAAACAGGTTGAACACGCTTTTGCCGCGCAGCAGCGGGACTTTTTTCACCTCGCGGCTGCTGACCGAGACAAAGTTGGCGGCGGTGTCCAGAATCTGCGTCAGGATGGCCTTGGACAGCCCTTCGGTGGACAGCAGATGAATCAGCTCGCCGTTTTTGTTGAGTTGCGGGTTTCGTCGGTACAGCACGCGGTGGAATCCTTTGGGGCGTTGAAGTCAAGCGGGGGCGAGCTGGTCGTGCAGGCAAAAACTGAACCGTCCATCGTCGGCGCGGGCCAGAGCCAGCGCCTGGGAAGCCGGCAGGCTGACCCGGGCGACAGCCAGGTCGGCCTGCACCGGCAGCTCGCGCCCGCCCCGGTCCACCAGCACCACCAGCCGGACACTGGCCGGCCGGCCGTAGTCGAACAGCTCATTGAGCACAGCGCGTATCGTGCGGCCGGTGTAGAGCACATCGTCGACCACGATCAAATGCGCGCCATTGACATCGAAAGGCAGCACGGTCTGGCTACTCGCCGACATCCCGCGCTGCGAAAAATCATCCCGGTGCATGGCCGACGACAAAATGCCGATCTCCTCAAGCAGCCCCAGGTCCGTTTGCAGGCGCTGCGCCAGCCAGGCGCCGCCTGACGCCACGCCCACCAGCCGGGGACGCTGGCCGGGCAAGGCAAGCTGCTGGCGCAGGTGGTCCAGCAAACCGGCATACAGCGCCTCGGCATCGAGGACATCACTGGCCATGGGGAAGACTCCTTAAAAATTGTTCCAGAATGATGCAGGCCGATGCGGCATCGGCGTCTTTGGCGCCGCTGGCCAGAGCTTCGGTGGTGCTGTAGCGCTCATCGACCTCGAACACCTGCAGGCCGAAACGGCCGCGCAGCTGGCGCGCAAATTTTTGCGCTCGCAGGGTATTGTCGTGGCTGGCACCATCGGGATGAAACGGCACGCCGACCACCAGCGCATCGGGCTGCCAGTCCTGGATGCGCGCCTGGATCAGCGGAAAACGGGCGGCCCCTTCGGCCGCAATGGTGGCCTGCGGCGAGGCGGTGCGGCTCAGGCGATTGCCCGACGCCACCCCGGTGCGCTTTAGGCCATAGTCAAAAGCCATGAAAATCTGCAAACCCGCCAGCGCGTGCGGCGTGGCCGCCAAGGGCTGTTCAGGCGAGAAACGATCCGGATTCACCAGACAACCGGGCAGCTCATCCATGTCCGGCCACGGGGGAAATCATCCAGCTTTCCAGCCCGAGCAATTTCAAGGCGCTGCTGTAGCGTTGCTCGACCGGCGTGTCGAAAATGACGCTCAGGTCGGCCTCGACCGTCAGCCAGCTGTTGTCGAGCAGTTCCGATTCGAGCTGGCCCTCGCCCCAGGCCGAGTAGCCCAGGGAGACAAACACCTTGCGCGGGCCGGCGCCGGTTGACAGGGCTTCGAGCACATCCTTGGAGGTGGTCATTTCCAGGCCGCCGGGAATCGACATGGTCGAGGCATACACCGACTCGCTGCCGGGCAGCATGGATTCGTGCAGCACAAAGCCGCGCTCGGTTTGCACCGGGCCGCCCTGGAACACCGGGTTCAGCGTCAGGTCAGCACGGCGCAGCGGCAATTCGACCTTGTCAAACAGGCCCTGCACATTGATGTCGCTGGGCTTGTTGATGATCAGGCCCAAAGCGCCGCGCTCGCTGTGCTCGCACATGTAGATGACGCTTTTGGAGAAGGCTTCGTCTTCCAGGCCGGGCATGGCAATCAAAAAATGGTGGGTAAGGTTGATCGAGGGGGGGGATTCCGTGGCCATCGGACAATTTTACGCGCTGCATGGCGGGCAACAAACAAGAAAACGGTGAGTACCCCGGCCACCGGGTCCAATTACCCTGCAATGAACTTTGCCGCGCCGAACCGTTGCCGTTTTCACTACCATCGGGCCGATGAACAAAAGATACAAAACAGGCTTGATGTGGTTCAGGCGAGACCTGCGGCTGCATGACAACTGCGCGCTTTACCAGGCGCTGAAGTCGTGCGAACAGGTGTTTTGCGTCTTTATTTTTGACCGGGCCATCCTTGATGACCTGCCAAGGTCCGACCGCCGTGTGGAGTTCATCCGGGAGTCGCTGGTGGACCTGGACCACCAGCTGGCCCACGCCGGCACGAAAAACCCCGCAATGCCCGCCGGCCTGCTGGTGCGCCATGGCAATGTGCCCGCCATCCTGGCCGAACTGACGGTCCGCCTTGGAGTCGATGCCGTGTTCATCAACCATGACGACGAACCGAGCAGCCTGGCCCGCGACGCGGCGGTTCAGGCCCTGCTGGAGGGCCGCAATGTGAGCCTGCACAGCTTCAAGGATCACCTCGTTTTTGAGCGCAGCGAGGTGCTCACCCTGGCGGGCAAGCCCTACACCGTGTTCACGCCGTACAAGAACGCCTGGCTGAAAAAAGTTGACGACTCCTACCTGGCGTCCTATTCGGTTGAAAAGTACACCTCGGCACTGGCCGCGCTGCCTGCCGGTGAACCGCACGGCGTGCCTTTGCTGACGGAACTGGACTTTGAAAAAACCAATCTGTCGGACCTCATGATTCCCGTTGGCAGCCAGGGCGGCAACCTGCTGTTTGACGATTTCCTGGGCCGCATAGGCCAATACCGGCAAACCCGCGACTTTCCTGCGGTCAAAGGCCCCAGCTACCTCAGCGTGCACTTGCGCTTTGGAACCATTTCCATCCGAAAAATTGCGGCGGCCGCGCTGGAGTTGCAGCGCGGCGGCAATGAAGGCGCGGCCACCTGGCTCAGCGAGCTGATATGGCGGGATTTTTATGCCCAGATTCTGGCCAACTTTCCGCATGTCGCCGGCCATGCATTCAAGCCCGCCTACGACGCGATCGGCTGGGAGCAGGGCGAAAAGGCTGACACACTGTTCCAGGCCTGGTGCGAAGGCCGAACCGGCTATCCACTGGTCGATGCGGCCATGGCCCAGATCAACCAGACTGGCTACATGCACAACCGGCTGCGCATGGTGACGGCCAGTTTCCTGATCAAGGACCTGGGTATCGACTGGCGCTGGGGCGAGCGATACTTTGCCGAAAAGCTCAACGATTTCGACCTGGCGTCGAACAACGGCGGCTGGCAATGGGCCGCCAGTTCGGGCTGCGACGCGCAGCCCTATTTCCGTATCTTCAACCCTGTCAGCCAGAGCGAGAAATTCGACGCCGATGGCAAGTTCGTCCGCAAGTACCTGCCCCAGCTGGCCCGGCTGGCCACGGCTGACTTGCATTGCCCGTGGCTCGCATCACCGGTGGAGCAGGCCGCCGCCAATGTCACGCCCGGCGGCAACTATCCGCTGCCTGTCGTGGACCATGCCGCAGCGCGTGCGCTGACCCTGCAGCGTTACGCAGTCGTGAAGGCC
>JACMQR010000374.1 GCA_014376885.1 Polaromonas sp. | reverse complement strand
TCGACAATGGCGGCCTTGGTCTGCTGGCCTTTCTGGGCGCTTTTGGCAGTGCTGGCAGTGCTGGTAACTGGCGCTGGCGCGCGCGCAACTTTGGCGGGAAGGGGGCTGACGGACATGGGAGATGGAGTTTCGGGCAATAAAAGAACGGTCGTTCTATTTTGCAGCAGTTCAGGAACTCATGACTTTTTACCGACTATTTATTTTCAGGATCAGTACTCCTGGAAAATTCAGGGTTTACCCTTGGTCTTGTCGATGACGCACATGGCCGGCGGCGCAGGTTTGGCCTTTTTCAACACCGGCGCCAGGCCAGGCGCCAGGCGCGCCATTTCCTCGCGCAACAGGCCGACCAGGGCGGTCGCCGCCGGCGACAGGCTGCGGTGGCGGCGCGTGACCAGCCCGATCGGCCGGGCCATGTCCGGCGCGACCAGGCGGCGGCGCACCACGCCGGGCTGCGGCGCCACGGCCGCCGCCAGTTCGGGCAGCGCGCACACGCCCAGCCCGCAGGCGACCATGGCGCTGATGGTCGCCAGGTGCTCGACCTCGTAGGCCGGCGCAAAGCGGATGCGGTGCTCCAGCAGCGCGGCATCCGCATACTGGCGCACGCTGGCGGGCAGCGGCATCGAGATATGCGCCAGCCCGGCAATGTCGAGCCAGCGCAGCGGGCCGCGCCCGGCGGCCAGCGCATGGTCCGGCGGAATCAAGAGCACAAAGCGGTCGGCGGCCAGCGGCTGGTAGTCCAGGTCGGCATAGGCCGGGTTGGCGGCGGTCAGCGCGAAATCGACCCGGCCGGCGCGTACCAGGTCGAACGCCGGACCCGACAGGGTGTCGACAATCTGCAGCTGCACGCCCGGGTAGAGCGCGGTGTAGCGGGCGCAGGCGGCCGGCACGACGGTCGCAGCCAGCGACGGCAGCGCGGCCAGCGTGACCTGGCCCACCTGCATCTCGGCCAGGTTGCGCACGGCGCGCACCGCCTCGTCGGTCTGGGCGCGCAGCAGCAGCGCCTGCTCGGCAAACACCTGGCCGGTCGCGGTCAGCTGCACGCTGCGCGTCGTCCGGTCAAACAGTTTGACCGCCAGGGTTTGCTCCAGCCGGGCAATCACGCCGGACACCGCCGACTGCGACAGGTTGACCTGCGCCGAGGTGCGGCGAAAACTCAGCGTCGAGGCCAGCACCAAAAAGACGTCAAGCTCGCGAAGGGACCAATTGATCTGCATGGCGAATCAGTTTATCGATAAAAACGCGTGGACAGCGCAATCACCGGCTTTTACACTTGGCCGCTGCACTGCCCCAAGGACCCGCTTTGAAATTGCTTGCCGCCCATCCCAGAGACATCCATGCCGTGGTCATCGGCGCCGGTACCATGGGCGCCGACGTGGCCATTGTGCTGGCGCGCGGCGGCTGCCGGGTGACGGTGATCGACCCGAGCGAAGCCAGCCGGGCGCGCCTGCAGCCCCATGTCCTGCAGGCGCTGACGACGCTTGGCCTGGCCCGGCGCGCAGTCGCGGTGACGGCGGTGCCGGCGCTGGCCGATGCGGCCTGGAGCGACGTGGCCCTGGTGGTCGAATGCATTCCCGAGATTCTTGCGCTCAAGCAGGCCCTGTTCGCGCAGCTGGTCGGGCTCGCCCCGGCCGGCGCGGTGCTGGCCAGCAACAGTTCGAGCTTTCCGATCAGCGCCATTGCCCAAGGCCTGCCGGGCCGCCAGCGCATGCTCGGCCTGCACTTTTTCATGCCGGCCCACCTGGTGCCGCTGGTCGAGGTGGTGCGCGGGCCAGACTCCGACCCGGCGCTGGCCGACAGCTTGTGCGCCTTCATGCGCGGCTGCGGCAGCGTGCCGGTGCTGGTGCGCAAGGACAAACCCGGTTTTCTGGCCAACCGCCTGCAGCATGCGCTGGCCCGCGAAGCCTTTGCGATGATCGACGAAGGCATGGCCACGCCGGAGGACGTGGACGCGGCGGTGCGCTTTGGCTTTGGCTTTCGCTACCTGGCCGCCGGGCCGGTGCTGCAGCGCGACCATGCGGGCCTGGACGTGCACTGCGCGGCCGCCGCCACCATGTACCCGAGCCTGTCCAATGCGAGCGAGCCGGCGCGCGCGCTGCAGGAGCGCGTTGCCGCCGGGCGCCTGGGCATGAAGGCCGGCGCCGGTTTTTACGACTGGCCCGACAGCCGCCGCCAGGCCGAACGCGCCCGCTACGACCGCCTGCTCCAGCACGGGCTAGACCTGCTGGCCGATGAACTTCCCCCGCTGGACACCAGCTTTTAACCGTTATGCCTGTACTTTCGCCCATGACCTCAGAGCCGCTCATCATCACCGTCGCGCCCAATGGCGCCTACAAGCAGGCCAGCGACCATGCGGCCGTGCCGCTGACCGCCGCCAGCCTGGCCGCCACGGCCAAAGCCTGTCTGGACGCAGGCGCGGCCATGCTGCACCTGCACATCCGCGACGCCCAAGGCCGGCACAGCCTGGACGTGCAGGGCTACCGCGATGCGCTGCAGGCCGTCAAGGCCGCCGTGGGCAACGAGCTGGTGCTGCAGGTCACCAGCGAAGCCGCTCGGGTTTACCAGGCGCCCGAGCAGATCGCCATGGTGCAGGCGCTGCACCCGGAGGCGGTGTCGGTGTCGCTGCGCGAGCTTGACCAGCCCGCCATTGGCGAAGCCGGCCTGGCCGAATTTTTTAGCTGGCTGGCGCGCGAGCGGGTGATGTCCCAGGTCATCTTGTACGACGTCGCCGACCTGCAGCGCTGGCAAGGCCTGCGCGAGCGCGGCGTGATTCCCGAGGCACCGTGGTTTTTGCTGTTCGTGCTCGGCCGCTACAGCGCCGGGCAGACCTCCAGCCCGCGCGATCTGGTGCCTTTTGTCCATGCCCACACCGGACCAGAACCGTGGGCGGTGTGCGCCTTCGGCGCGACCGAGCATGCCTGCGTGACGGCCGCAGCCGCCCTGGGCGGCCATGTGCGGGTCGGTTTCGAGAACAACCTGCAGCTCAAGAGCAGCCAGCTGGCGCCCGACAATGCCGCCTTGGTCATGCAAGCCAGGGAAGCGGCCTTCAGCCTGGGCCGGCCGCTGGCCAGCGCGCAGGACATTCGCCAGCGTTTCGGCGCGGCCTGACCATTTAAAACACGAAGGAGACCCCATGAAACGCGCTGCTTTTCTCACACTGGGCGCTTGCGTCACCGCAGCTCTGCTGATGCCGCTGGCCAGCCTGGCCCAGGACAGCTACCCGAGCAAAACCATCCGCTTCGTCGTGCCCTACCCGCCCGGCGGCCCGACCGACCTGATGGCCCGGTTGCTCAGCACCGAGCTGCAAACCCGCCTGGGCGTGACGGTGGTGGTCGACAACAAGGGCGGCGCGGGCGGCAACCTGGGCAGCGCCGACGTGGCCAAACAGTCGCCGGCCGACGGCCACACCCTGCTTCTGGCCGCCAGCGGGCCGATGGCGGTCAATGCCACCTTGTTTCGCAGCATGCCGTTCAATGCGCTGACCGACCTGGCGCCGGTCATGCAGATTTCGGCGTTTCCGATGGTGCTGGAAGTCCATCCCAAGCTGGGCGTTAAAAGCGTCAAGGAACTGGTGGCGCTGGCGAAAACGCCCAAGCCCGACCTGAGTTTCGCGTCCGCCGGCAACGGCACGCCGCAGCACCTGGCAGGCGAGATGTTCAACACCCAGATGGACATCAAGATCGCCCACATCCCCTACCGCGGCGCCGGCCCGGCACTCAACGACCTGCTCGGCGGCCAGGTCAATGTGATGTTCGACGTGCTGGGCAGCTCGCTGCCCTACATCCAGTCCGGCAAGCTGACGGCCCTGGCCGTGACCTCGGCCAAGCGCAGCCCGCTGCTGCCCAACGTGCCGACGATGGCCGAAGCCGGCGTCAGCGGCTACGAATTTACTGGCTGGCATGGCATTGCGGTGCGCGCCGGTACGCCGGCGCCGGTCATCGACAAGCTCAACAGCACGCTGAACGCCATCTTCAAGGAACCCGAGTTCCGTAAAAAATGGGAGGCGCTGGGCACGCCGGTGGTCGCCGGCAGCGCCGCCCAGTTTGGCGAGCTGATCAAGAGGGAAACCGTTCGCCTGGGCAAGGTGGTCAGGGATTCAGGCGTCACCCTGGATTAGCGGACCCGGGCGGTGGGCGTCAAGGCTTGAAGCCCACCACCGCCTGGTGCTGCTCGCCCAGCCCCTCGATGCCCAGCGCCATGCGGTCGCCTTCCCGCAGGAAGACCGGCGGCTTCATGCCCATGCCGACGCCGGGCGGCGTGCCGGTGGTGATCACGTCGCCCGGCAGCAGCGTCATGAACTGGCTGACATAGCTGACGATTTTTGCCACGCTGAAAATCATCGTCCGGGTGTTGCCGCTTTGCACCCGCCGGCCGTTGAGGTCCAGCCACATCGCCAGGTCCTGCGGATCAGGCAGCTCGTCGCGCGTCACCAGCCAGGGGCCGAGCGGGCCGAAGGTGTCGCAGCCCTTGCCCTTGTCCCAGGTGCCGCCGCGCTCGATCTGGTATTCACGCTCGCTGAGGTCGTTGACGGTGCAGTAGCCGGCCACATGGCTGAGCGCATCGGCTTCCAGCACATAGCGCGCCCGCGTGCCGATGACCACGCCCAGCTCGACCTCCCAGTCGGTCTTGAGCGAATCCCGCGGCAGCATGACCGGGTCGTCGGGCCCCTGGATGCAGCTGGTGGCCTTCATGAACACGATCGGCTCGGCCGGAATGGGCAGGCCGGCCTCGGCCGCATGGTCGGCGTAGTTCAGGCCGATGGCGATGAACTTGCCGACGCCCGCCAGCGGACTGCCCAGGCGCGGCGCGCCTTGGACCTCCGGCAGGTCGGCGGTGGCCAGCCGGCGCAGCGCAGCCAGCGCGTCATCGCCAAGCTGGCCGGGGCCGATGTCGCTGATGACGCCGCTCAGGTCGCGCAGCCGGCCCTGGACATCGATGAGTCCGGGCTTTTCCTGGCCGGGACTGCCGTAGCGAACGAGTTTCATGCTTTTTCCTTTTTTCGAGGGTTGACCGAACCGCCATGTTGCCGTCGCCGCCTTGCGCCGGGATGGCCCAGAGCTGCGAGCGTACCTTGCCACCGCCCGCCTTGGAACGACAGCGTGAACGAAGAGCCACCAACCCATCAACTAAAAACTCCTGAAACCATAGCATATAAAGCCCTGCTGGCAAGCACTTACTGCCTTTTTGGCATCAGACTGGCAGGCAACCAGGCCACCATTCGCAGGTCGGTGGGCTTGGGGGCCGGCTGGGTGATTTTTTCCGGTATGGGCAGCATGGCGATGACAGACACCGCCGGTCCGGTTGTCGTCGGAGCCGGGGCAGTGACGGCCATGGCTGCTGGCGCCAGATCGCGGCCTGTGCGGCGCTGGCATCTGCGGCATGATGGATTTTTTCATGGCTGCGGCCTGCGGCCTGGTTGGCCGACACGGGCAAGGCCTGGGGGCAGACGAATGCGTGCAATCCGGGACGGCTTTCCTGGATTTCCGCCAGCGCGGTATTGATGGCGGTCTAAACCGGTAGAAATTATGTCAAAACTAATCCATGCGCATGTTCTGCGGGCACAGTGTGCTTCTATTTTCATAGCATCAGGCAGTACGGCCAAAGAAGCCGAAAAAGTTGCCGCCAACCTGGTCATGGCCAACCTGAGCGGCCATGATTCGCATGGCGTGGGCATGCTGCCACGCTATGTCGAGGCGGTGCTCGAAGGCGGCTTGCTGCCCAACGCCGGTGTGCAGGTGGTGCTCGACGCCGGCAGCCTGCTGACCCTGAACGGCCAGCGTGGCTACGGCCAGGTGGTTGGCGAGCAGGCGATGGCGCTGGGCATCGCCCGCGCCCAGGCGCACGGCAGCTGCATCATGGCGCTGGCCGAATCGCACCACCTGGGGCGCATCGGCCACTT
>JACMQR010000373.1 GCA_014376885.1 Polaromonas sp. | reverse complement strand
GGCCGTTCAAGCGTCTGCAGCAGCTGGGCGGCCACTGCTGCAGCAATCACCGCCGGCTGCTTGCCCGCGATGCCGGCAATGCCGATCGGGCAGGTGACCTGGCTCAGCTCGGCAGGCGTGAATCCGCGCGCCTGCAGGCGCCGCCCGAAGGCGGCCCATTTGGTCCGGCTGCCGATCAGGCCGATGTAGGGCAGGTCGGCGCGCTCGCGCTGGCGCGCCAGGCAACCGGCCACGACGTCAAAGTCCTCGGCATGGCTGAAACTCATAATCAGCACCCGCGAGCCCGGCGCCAAGCCCGGCACCGCCGACTGCAGCGGAGCGGACTGCTCGCAGGCGACCTGGGCCGGCCCAGGATGCGGAAAAATGCCGTCGCGGCTGTCGATCCAGGTGAGCGCAAACGGCAGCGGGGCCAGCGCCTGCACCAGCGCCTGACCCACATGGCCGGCGCCGAACAGTGCCAGCGGCGTCAGCCGGGCGTGCAGCGTAGGGCCCAGGTCCGGTGCGTCGCTGGCGCTGACCGGCTCAAAGTCAAGCTGCACGACGCCGCCGCAGCACTGGCCCAGCGACGGTCCCAGGGCAAAGCGCGCCCGCACCGGCGCTGCGCCCGGCCGGCCAGACCGGGCCAGTTCGGCCAGACCGGCGCGCGCCTGGGCAATCGCCCGGTATTCGAGCTGGCCGCCGCCTACCGTGCCGACAACCGCATCGGCAAACACCGCCATCCAGGCGCCCGCTTCGCGCGGCGCCGATCCCTGGGTGGCGGCAATCCGCACCAGCACGGCGGGCTGCAAGGCCAGCCGCGCCAGAAACTGCCCGGCATCGGGTAACAAACGGCTTACTGGCATGAGGTAAAAAAGTGTCGCATGGATGAACGCCGCCACAGGAAAAGCAGCAAAATCAAGGGGGTGTTCCTGCGGTTCGAGAATGCCACCATAGCACCCGGCCGGCGGTTGCGAGCGCTTTGCCCCTGACCGCTGGCCGAATCCCTGAAATTTTTGGAAAGGTCCCCCATGCTGGACACCAAACCGCGTCGCTTTTGGCTGCTGGGCATTTTTTCCGCGGCCCTGGCGGCCCTGGTCAGCGCCTGCAGGTCGGGGCCGGCACCGCAGCAAAGCCTGCCCGCGCCCGGCAAGCTGCCGCCGGCCGATGCGTCCGGCATCACCGGCCCGGTTTTGGGCGACAGGGGGTCGGCGCGCAGCTCCGGGGCCGCATCGCCTCGCGCCTACCGCGAAGATGGCGCGACCCATTTGTATGGTCTGAACGCCGAGCGCATCTACAAGGGCAGGATGCCGCCGCTGCTGCATGCGGTGGGCGTGCTGAATGTGGAAATCGACCGGGTCGGCCGCGTCACCCGGCTGGACTGGCTGCGCGCGCCGCGCCATGCGCCGGAAGTCGTGGCGGAAATCGAGCGCACCGTCCGGCAGGCGTCGCCGTTTCCGGCGCCCGTTCGGCTCGGCAAGGTGGTCTACACCGACACCTGGCTGTGGCACAAGAGCGGGAAATTCCAGCTCGACACGCTGACCGAAGGGCAGGACTAGCAGGGCCCCCACGCTCCCCACTGCGTGTGGTTCGCTGCCCCCCGAGGGGGCGCTGCGCCTGTGGCCCGGCAAAGCCGGTTCCACGGCCCCTGCTGGTGGAGAGGTCATGCCCCCACGCTTGCCACTTCGTGTGCCGCGCGGGCTATTCGATCTTCAGATTCTGCGTCTTCACCACCTCGCGCCAGGCGCGGTAGTCGGCCTGGATGAACTGGCCGAGCTGCGCGGGCGAGCCGGGTGCGGCTTCCACCGCCTCGGTCTTGAAGCGGGCCAGCACCTCGGGCAGCGCAAGCACCTGGTTGACGGCTGCGTTCAGCCGGTTGACGATGGCCGGCGGTGTGCCGGCCGGGGCCATCAGGGCAAAGTAATTCACCACATCAAAGCCGGCCAGCCCCGCTTCGACCATGCTGGGCACGCCAGGCAGTGCGCTTGAGCGCCGGGCGCTGGTCACGGCCAGCGCCTTGACGCTGCCGTTTTTGATGAACGGCAGCATGGCGGCAATGGTGCCGGTGACCAGCTCGATCTGCCCGCCGATCAGGTCCATGGTGGCCGGCGCCACGCCCCGGTAGGGAATGTGCGTGATGAAGGTGCCGGTGCGCGCCTTGAGCAGTTCGAGCACCAGGTGGTTGACGCCGCCGGCGCCGGCCGAGCCGTAGTTGAGCGCGCCGGGCTTTTTCCGGGCCAGCGCGATCAGCTCTTGCAGGCTGCCGACCGGCAGCGCGGTGTTGGCCGCCCAGACCAGCGGCCCGCTGGCGATCATGCCGACCGGCGAGAACTGGCGCAGCGGATCGTAGTTGGCGCTGGCCAGGGATGCCGCCACGGTGGTGAAGGGCGACGCCGCCAGCAGCAGCGTGTAGCCGTCGGCCGGCGCCTGCGCCACAAACTGCGTGCCGATCGCCCCCGAGGCGCCGGCGCGGTTGTCCACCGTGAAGGTCGCATTCATGACCTCGCCAAGTTTAAGGGCCACCAGGCGGGCCATCGCATCGGTGCCGGCGCCGGGGGCGAACGGCACGATGATCTTGATGGCGCGCTCGGGAAAGCTCGCCAGGGGCCCTTGCGCCCGCAATGCCGGCACAGCCAGGCTGGCCAGCATCCCGGCACCCAGTGCCAGGGTCTGCCGGCGGTTTGGGAAATTCGGTGGATTGACAGGCATGGCAAAAGAAAAAAGTGGCAGAGAAGTGATTGTTGCCGCAATCCATGACGCGGCCATGACGCGCCGGCCGTGCGCACCGGCCTGCCCGTCCGGCCCTCTGGCCGGCGAATTTGCAGTACCCTTTGCCTCTTTCCTTTCGAATGCGCCGGAGCGCGCGCCACCAAGGAGACCGCCATGAGCCTTGATCTTTCCCCCGCCGAGCTGGCGCTGCGCGACGCCGCGCGCGACTACCACCGCCTGCCCACGCGCGGCAAGATCTCGGTCACGCCGACCAAGCCGCTGTCCAACCAGCGCGACCTGTCGCTGGCCTATTCGCCCGGCGTTGCCTACCCGTGCCTGGACATCCAGGCCGACCCGGCGCTGGCGCACGACTTCACCGCGCGCGGCAACCTGGTCGGCGTGATCACCAATGGCACCGCCGTGCTCGGCCTGGGCAACATCGGCCCGCTGGCGGCCAAGCCGGTCATGGAAGGCAAGGGCTGCCTGTTCAAGAAGTTCGCCGGCATCGACGTGTTCGACATCGAGCTGGCCGAAAACGACCCCGACAAGCTGGTCGAGATCATCGCCGCCATGGAGCCGACGCTGGGCGGCATCAATTTAGAGGACATCAAGGCGCCCGAGTGCTTCTACATCGAGAAAAAGCTGCGTGAACGGATGAACATCCCGGTGTTCCACGACGACCAGCATGGCACGGCCATCATCTCGTCGGCGGCGCTGCTCAATGGCCTGGAGCTGGTGGGCAAAGACATCGGCATGGTGCGCGTGGCGGTGTCGGGCGCCGGCGCGGCGGCGCTGGCCTGCCTGGATGTGATGGTCGGGCTGGGCGTGCAGCGCGAAAACGTCTTTGTTTGCGACTCCAAGGGCCTGGTCTACGAAGGCCGGCCGGGCGGCTTTGACGAGTCCAAGGCGCGCTACGCGCAAACCGGCAGCGAGCGCACGCTGGCCGACGCGGTTCATGGCGCGGACGTTTTTTTGGGCTGCTCGGCGCCCGGCGTGTTGACGCCAGACATGGTGATGACCATGGCCAGCAGCCCGATCATCCTGGCGCTGGCCAATCCGGAGCCGGAAATCCGGCCCGAGCTGGCCAAGGCGGTGCGGCCCGACTGCATCATTGCCACCGGCCGCTCGGACTATCCGAACCAGGTCAACAACGTGCTGTGCTTTCCGTACATCTTCCGGGGCGCGCTCGACTGCGGCGCGACCAAGATCACCGAAGCCATGAAGCTGGCCTGCGTGCGCGAAATCGCCGATCTGGCCAAGGCCGACATCAGCGAGGAAGTGGCCAGAGCCTATGCCGGCCAGGAGCTGACGTTCGGTGCGGACTACCTGATCCCGACGCCGTTCGACTCGCGGCTGATCCTGCGCATCGCCCCGGCGGTTGCCCAGGCGGCCGAGGCCTCGGGCGTGGCGACGCGGCCGATCCGGGACCTGGACGCCTACCGCCAGCGCCTGGGCCGCTTTGTCTATTCCACCGGCATGCTGATGGCGCCGGTGTTCGGCGCGGCGCGCGCCGCCACCGCCAAGCGCGTGGCCTATGCCGAGGGCGAGGACGAGCGGGTGCTGCGCGCCGCCCAGCTGGCGCTGGACGAAGGCCTGGCCACGCCGATCCTGATCGGCCGGCCGGCCGTCATCGAAGCCCGCATCCTCAAAGCCGGCCTGCGCATTCGCCTGGGCAAGGACATCGAATGCGTCAACCCAGAGGACGATGCGCGCTTTCGCCAGTACTGGGAAACCTACCACCGCCTGCTCGGCCGCAACGGCGTCAGCCCCGAAGCGGCCAAGGCCGCCGTGCGCCGCTCGACCACCAGCATTGGCGCGCTGATGGTCAAGCTGGGCGACGCCGACGCGCTGCTGTGCGGGCTGCACGGCCGCTTCGACGGGCACCTGGCGCATGTTCGCGACATCATCGGCCTGAAAGCCGGCGCGCCCGGCTTTGCCACGCTCAATGCGCTCATGCTGCCCCGGCACACCTTGTTCATTGCCGACACCTTTGTCAACGACAACCCGGACGCCGAACTGCTGGCCAGCATTGCGCTGATGGCCGCCCAGGCGGTGCGCCGCTTTGGCCTGCCGCCCAAGGTGGCGTTTTTGTCGCACTCGAACTACGGCTCGTCCAAACGGGCCTCAGCGGTCAAGATGCGCCGGGCGCGCGAGCTGTTCGCCGCCCTGGCGCCGGACATCGAATGCGACGGCGAAATGCACGGCGACGCGGCGCTGTCAGAAACCATCCGCCGCCACTCGCTGATGGCCACCACGCTGTCGGGCGAAGCCAACATCCTGATCTGCCCGAACCTGGACGCGGCGAACATCTTGTTCAATGTGCTGAAAGTCACCGGCGGCGAAGGCGTGACGGTCGGCCCGATCCTGCTTGGCGCGGCGGCCTCGGCGCATGTCATGACGCCATCGGCCACGGTGCGCCGGATCTTGAACATGACAGCGCTGGCCGTGGCCCATGCAGGCGCGGTGCGCTGAGGCAGCGGTGTTCCGCGCCGGCTTTTGTCATGCTATTTTTAAAGTAGCATAAAACCTAGCAGGGTAAAGCACTACAGCCTTATTTAGTCACAAAAACCGCTCCAGCAGCCGGCGCGACACCTTGTCCAGCGCGGCCATGTCGGCAATGCCGTACTGCACGCCGTCGCCGGCAGCGATCAGCAAGGCGCTGCCCGGCAGGCGGCGAATGTCCTCCTCGCCCTTGAGAACAAAGGTGGTGGGGCCCCGGTCGGTCTGGACCGTCCAGACGCTGGGCGTGCCGAACGAGGACACACTGAGCAGCCGGGTGACCTGCGGCACGAAGTCGCGCAGGGCCAGCTCTTCCATCAGCAGCAGCCGCACGCCGGTCGGCAGGTCGGCCAGCTGCTCGATCCAGACCAGCTCAGTGCCCTGGGCGCTGACCAGGGAAACGCCCTGCTCGGGCGCGGCCAGGGGAAAGGCGCGCACTGGCGTGACGCCTTGGTGCACCTCGCCCTGGGCGCTGATGAACTGCAGGCGGCCCGACGCCTGGCGCTTGAGCTGAAAGGCGGGCACAAAGGTGAAATTGGTCATGCGGGGTTCCGTCGGGGCCGGGGGTGGCCGGTCATGCGCTGCCGGCCTGCTGCGGCGCGCGCTGGGCGGTGTGCGCGACCTGCGCGGTGGCCAGGGCAATGGCGCCGGCCTGGGCTTCGCCGCCGGCCTCTTCGGTATCGACCTGGCGCGCCTGCGCTTCATAGAGCCGCCAGTAGTGGCCCTGGCGGGCCATGAGCGCGTCGTGCGCGCCGACCTCGACCACCTGGCCCCGGTCCATCACCACCAGCCGGTCGGCCTTGCGCAGGGTGGACAGGCGGTGGGCGATGGCAATCGTCGTGCGGCCCTGCACCAGGTTGTCCAGCGCCTTCTGGATTTCCTTTTCGGTCTCGGTGTCGACCGACGAGGTGGCTTCGTCCAGGATCAGGATGCGCGGGTCGATCAGCAGCGCCCGGGCAATCGAGATGCGCTGGCGCTCGCCGCCCGACAATCCTTGGCCGCGCTCGCCGACCAGCGAGTCGTAGGCCTGCGGCAGCCGCAAAATGAACTCGTGCGCATGGGCGGCGCGGGCGGCCGAGACGATGTCGGCGCGGGTGGCGCCTGGCTTGCCGTAGGCGATGTTTTCGGCGATCGTGCCGAAAAACAAAAACGGCTCCTGCAGCACCAGGCCGATGTTTCGCCGGTAGTCGGCCACGCCAAAGCGCCGGATGTCGGTGCCGTCGACGCGGATGCTGCCGTCGCTCACGTCGTAAAAGCGGCACAGCAAATTGACCAGCGTGCTCTTGCCCGAGCCGCTGTGGCCGACCAGGCCGATCATCTCGCCGGGCCGGATGTCCAGGTCCAGGCCGCGGATCACCGAGCGGTTGCCATAGCGAAAGCCCAGGCCGGTCATCTCGATGCGGCCGGCCAGCACGCCGATCTTCACCGGCTGCGCCGGCTCGGGCACGTTGGACACATGGTCCAGGATGTCAAAGATGCGCTTGGGGCCGGCGGCGGCCTTTTGCGTCACCGAGACGATGCGGCTCATCGAATCCAGCCGGCCATAAAAGCGCCCGATGTAGGCGACAAAGGCGGTCAGCACGCCAACCGTGATCTGTTGCTTGGACATCAGCCAGATGCCGAAAGCCCAGACCACCAGCAGGCCGATCTCGGTCAGCAGCGACACCGTGGGCGTGAACAGCGACCAGACCTTGTTCAGCTTGTCGTTGACCGCCAGGTTGTGCTGGTTGACGGTGCGAAAGCGCTGGGCTTCGCGCTTTTCCTGGGCAAACGCCTTGACGACGCGGATGCCGGGGATGGTGTCGGCCAGCACGTTGGTGACATCGGACCAGACGCGGTCGATTTTCTCGAAGCCGGTGCGCAGCTTGTCGCGCACCACATGGATCATCCAGCCGATAAAGGGCAGCGGCAGCAAGGTGGCCAGCGCCAGCCAGGGATTGATGGAAAACAAAATGGCGGCGGTCATGCCGATCATCAGCACGTCGGTGGCGAAGTCCAGCGCGTGCAGCGACAAGAACACGCAGATGCGGTCGGTCTCCGAGCCGATGCGCGACATCAGGTCGCCGGTGCGCTTGGCGCCGAAATAGTCCAGCGACAGCTCGAGCAGGTGGTTGAAGGTGGCGGTGCGCAGGTCCGCGCCGATGCGCTCGGACACCAGCGCCAGCAGGTAGGTGCGCGCCCAGTTCAACGCCCAGCCGAGCACGGCCGCGCCCAGCAGCCCGCCCAGAATCATGCCGACCTTGCCGGGCTCGATCTGCTGGCCGTTCTGGAACGGGATCAGGATGTCGTCCATCAGCGGAATCGTCAGGTAGGGCGGCACCAGGGTGGCGGCGGTCGAGGCCAGCGTCAGCAAGAACCCCGACAGCAGCTGCCAGCGGTAGGGCTTGGCAAAGCGCCACAGCCGCAGCAGCACCCAGGTGGACGGCGGCGGGGCTGCTGCGCTCTGCTCGCCAGGGTCGCAGGCCGGGCATTCGTCGCTGCCCGGCGGGAGCAGCGCGGCGCATTCCGGGCACCGGGCGAGCGCGTCGCCCTGGCTGCCCGCCAGCAGTGCGTTCGGGCCGGCCGCACCGGCCTGGCGCTGCGCCTGCTGCTGCACAAACAGCCGCACCAGCCGCAGCGCCTGCACATTGACGCCCAGGGTAAAGCGCCAGCTGGCCAGGCGGCGGGACCGCTCGCCCGGCGCATCATGGAGTTCCAGCGTGCCGACGCCGGCATGGTCGAAATGGCGCAAGTCGAGCTTCTGGATGGGCTGGTTGGCGGCATTTTGAAGAAACAGGCTCGACCAGGCACCGGCCGCGCTGCGTGACAGCAGGCGCCGGTCGGTGAGCACCAGCGCGCCCGGCGCAAACCGCAATGCCGCGTCCAGGTCAACCAGCAAGGTGCACAAGACGTTCTCTTGGGTTGCCAGTTGTGATGCCAGCCCTGCCAGTGCCGGGTCGTCAGGGCGAATGTCTTTCTCAGGTTGCTTATGGTGCATGTTGTCTCAAGTTCATTGGCCGGTCCGGGCCCGGATTCCCTGCCGGCTAAAGGCCGGCGGCAAAGTGCCGGCACCGCCGGGATTTTCGCCGATGCCGGCCGGTCAGGCATGGCCGGATTGTCCCCCGGCAGGGCCCGGAAAGGCGGCCGCCGGTAAAACGGCACAATCAGGACCACCCTTCTCGTCACCCCCGGCACCAGGCCCCAGCGCCTGGACACCGGCCTGAAACCCTGACCGGCATGTCGCCGGATCACAATAAAACATGGCGCGCCGGCCGCGCCGGTTGACTGCAAAAACTTTGCCACCCATGAGCAAACTTGACGACATCGAACTGCTGCGCATCAATTACCTGCGCGGCCCCAACATCTGGACCTACCGCCCGGCGCTCGAAGTCTGGCTGGACCTGGGCGCGCTGGAAGACCTGCCGAGCCATCTGCTGCCCGGCTTTAACGACCGGCTGCTGGGCCTGCTGCCGGCCCTGCTGGAGCACCACTGCGGCGTCGGCGAGCGTGGCGGCTTTTTGCAGCGTCTGAACGAAGGCACCTGGATGGGCCATGTGCTGGAGCATGTGGTGATCGAGCTGCTCAACCTGGCTGGCATGCCGACCGGCTTTGGCCAGACCCGCTCGACCCGTCAGCGCGGCGTGTACCGGATGGTGTTCCGGGCGCGCGACGAGCAGGTGGCCCGCAGCGCGCTGCACGAAGGGCACCGCCTGCTGATGGCCGCCATCAACCGCGAAGCTTTTGACGCCGCCGATGTCCAGGCAGCAGTGCGGCGCATCTGCACCCAGATCGACGACTGCTTTCTCGGCCCCAGCACGGCCGCGATCGTGGCAGCGGCCACCGAGCGCGCCATTCCGCACATCCGCCTGAACAGCGGCAACCTGGTGCAGCTGGGCTACGGCGCCAGCCAGCGGCGCATCTGGACCGCCGAAACCGATTTGACCAGCGCCATTGGCGAAAGCATCGCCCACGACAAGGACCTGACGAAAAGCCTGCTGGCCAGCTGCGGGGTGCCGGTGCCCGAAGGCCAGATCGTCGCCACCCCTGAAGAGGCCTGGGAAGCGGCCGAGGACATCGGCCTGCCGGTGGTCGTCAAGCCGTCGGACGGCAACCACGGGCGCGGCGTGTCGCTCGAGCTGAGCACGCGCGCCGAGGTAGAGGCCGCCTTCGCCATTGCCCAGCGACACGGCAGCGAGGTGATCGTCGAGCGCCATGTGCGCGGCCATGAACACCGCCTGCTGGTCGTCGGCGGGCGGGTGGTGGCCGCAGCGCGCGGCGCCGTGGCCACCGTCACCGGCGACGGCCAGGCCAGCGTCGGCCAGCTGGTCGATGCGCAGCTCAACACCGACACCCGGCGCGGCACGGGCGAGGGTTTCCCGCTCAGCCGGATCGACACCGCCCGCGACGGCGCCATCGTGCTCGAGCTGCAGCGCCAGGGCCTGAGCCCGGACGCCGTTCCCGCAGCGGGCCGCGAGGTGCTGATCCAGCGCAACGGCAACGTGGCCATCGACTGCACCGACGACGTCCACCCGGAGGTCGATCACCTCGTTTCGCTGGCCGCCCGGGTGGTCGGCCTGGACATTGCCGGCGTCGATGTGGTGGCGCGGGACATTTCGCGCCCCCTGCATGAACAAGGCGGCGCGGTTGTCGAGGTCAACGCCGGCCCCGGCCTCTTGATGCACCTCAAACCCGCCCAGGGTGCGCCGCGCCCGGTGGGGCGCGCCATTTGCGAGCACCTGTTTGCGCGCCCGGCCGACCCGCTCGAGCAGCGCGGCCCGGGCGCCCAGGGCAACGACGGGCGCATTCCCATCGTCGGCATTGCCGGCACCGACGGCACGCAGCACATTGCCAAGCTGGTGGCCTGGCTGCTGCACCTGTCGGGCCGGTACACCGGCCTGGCCTGCCGCGACGGCCTTTACCTGAACCAGCGCTGCGTGGAAACGCTGGACAGCACCACCTGGGAGGCCGGCCAGCGCCTCTTGATCAACCGGGCGGTGCAGGCGGCGGTGTTTGAAAACGGCGCCGACACGATCCTGCGCACCGGCCTGGCCTACGACCGCTGCCAGGTCGGCGTGGTCACCGACCTGGGCGGCGCGGCCGGCCTGGGTGAATTCGATATTTTTGACGACGCCGAGATGTTCAAGGTGCTGCGTTCGCAGGTCGACGTGGTGCTGCCCGGTGGCGCGGCGGTGCTCAACGCCGCCACGGCCGGGACCGCCGAGCTCAAACCGCTGTGCGACGGCGAGGTGATTTTCTACAGCACCGACCCGGGCGCGCCAGCGCTGCTGGCCCATTGCAGCGGCGGCGGCCGCGCCGTGCTGGTGCGCCAGAACCGGGTGGTTCTGGCCACCGGCGAGACCGAGCGCTTCCTGCCCGGCCTGGACCAGCTGAGCGCCTGGTTCAAGCGCCATGCGCACAGCCGCATGGGCGAAAGCTCGCTGCTCGCCGCCGTGGCGGCGGCCTGGGCGCTGGACATCCCGCTGAACCTGATCGGCGCGGGCATCGAGGCTTTTGAATCCACCCCCCAACCGGCCCGGAAGGCACACTGATGGAAGTTTCCCGCATCCGCGCGCTGCGCGGCCCCAATCTCTGGAGCCGCCGCACCGCGGTCGAGGCCATCGTCGCCTGCACCCCTGACGAATTCTGCATCGACCGGCTGGCCGGCTTCGAGCCACGGCTGCGGGCGCTGTTTCCGGGCATTGGCGTGCTGCGCGAAACCGGCCATGCCGGCCCGGTCTCGCTGGCCCATGTGCTCGAAGCTGCCGCCCTGGAATTGCAGGCCGCCGCCGGCTGCCCGGTCACCTTCAGCCGCACCTCGGCCACGCTCGAAGCCGGCACCTACCAGGTCGTCGTCGAGTACAGCGAAGAAGCCGTCGGCCGCCTGGCGTTCGAGCTGGCCCAGGCGCTGGTGCATGCCGCCCTGCAGGACGGCGCGTTCGACCTGCAGGCGGCCATTGCCCGCCTGCGCGACCTTGACGAGGACGAGCGCCTGGGGCCGAGCACCGGCGCGATTGTCGATGCGGCTGTGGCGCGCGGCATTCCCTTTCGCCGCCTGACCCGGGGCAGCCTGGTGCAGTTCGGCTGGGGCTCGCGCCAGCGCCGCATCCAGGCCGCCGAGCTCGACGCCACCAGCGCCGTCGCCGAGTCGATCGCCCAGGACAAGGACCTGACTAAGAAACTGCTGCGCGCCGCCGGTGTGCCGGTGCCGCTCGGCCGGCCGGCCGCCGACCCGGACGATGCCTGGACGGCCGCGCTGGAGGTCGGCCTGCCGGTGGTGCTCAAGCCGCAGGACGGCAACCAAGGCAAGGGCGTGACGGTCAACATCACCACCCGCGCGCAGTCGGACATGGCCTACCGCGCCGCCGCCGAGCATGGCGAGGTGATGGTGGAAAAGTATTTGCCGGGCTGCGACTTTCGCCTGCTGGTGGTCGGCAGCAAGCTGGTGGCCGCGTCCCGGCGCGAGCCGCCGCAGGTGGTGGGCGACGCGCTGCACACGGTGCGCGAGCTGGTCGACATCGTCAACCAGGACCCCCGGCGCGGCGAAGGCCATGCCACGCCCCTGACGCGCATCCGCTTTGACGACATCGCCGTGGTCCGGCTGGGCGCGCAGGGCCTGACGCCCGAGTCGGTGCCGGCGCGCGGGCAGCGCGTCATCTTGCGCAACAACGCCAACCTGAGCACCGGCGGCACCGCCACCGATGTCACCGACGAGGTGCACCCGGCCATTGCGGCCCGCGCCGTGGCCGCCGCGCAGATGGTCGGCCTGGACATCTGCGGCGTCGATGTGGTGTGCGAAAGCATGCTGCGGCCGCTGGAAGAGCAGCATGGCGGCGTGGTCGAGGTCAACGCCGCGCCCGGCCTGCGCATGCACCTGACGCCCTCGTACGGCAAGGGCCGCGCCGTCGGCGTGGCCATGGTGGACGCGCTGTTTGCCCCCGGCGACAACGGCCGCATCCCGGTGATTGCCGTGACCGGCACCAATGGCAAGACCACCACCACCCGCCTGATCGCCCACCTGCTGGCGGCCCACGGCCTGCGCACCGGCATGACCAACACCGACGGCGTGTACATCAACGGCCGGCAGACCGACAGCGGCGACTGCAGCGGCCCGAAGAGCGCGCGCAACGTCTTGATGCACCCCGACGTGGATGCGGCGGTGTTCGAGGTGGCGCGTGGCGGGGTGCTGCGCGAAGGCCTGGGCTTTGACCGCTGCGCGGTCGCGGTGGTGACCAACATCGGCAGCGGCGACCACCTCGGGCTGAACTACATCACCACGGTCGAGGACCTGGCGGTGCTCAAGCGCGTCATCGTGCAGAACGTCGCACCCGGCGGCTATGCGGTGCTCAACGCGGCGGACGAGATCGTCGCCGGCATGGCCCAGGCCTGCCCGGGCAAGGTGATCTTCTTTGCCGCCGACCGCCACCACCCCCTGATGGCCACCCACCGGGCGCAGGGCAAGCGCACGGTGTTTGTCGACGGCGCCATGCTGGTGGCCGCCGAGGGCTCCTGGGTCGAGCGCATTGCGCTGGCCGGCATCGCGGTGACGCGCGGCGGGAGCATCGGCTTTCAGGTGGAAAACGTCATGGCGGCGGTGGCCGCGGCCTGGGCGGTCGACCTGAGCTGGGACACGATCAGGAGCGCGCTGGCCAGCTTTGCGACCGACAGCAACAATGCGCCGGGCCGCTTCAATGTGATGGACTACGCCGGCGCCACCGTGATTGCCGACTACGGCCACAACCCCGACGCCATGCATGCGCTGGTGGCGGCGGTCAACGCCATGCCGGCCGGGCGGCGCAGCGTGGTCATCAGCGGCGCCGGCGACCGGCGCGACAGCGACATCACCGACCAGACGGTGATCCTGGGCGCGGCATTCGACGAGGTGGTCCTGTACCAGGACGCCGCCCAGCGCGGCCGGGCCGACGGCGAGGTGATGGCGCTGCTGCGCGCCGGCCTGAAGGGCGCCAGCCGCACCGGCCGGATCGACGAGGTGCGCGGCGAATTCGCAGCCATCGACCTGGCCCTGGCGCGCCTGCAGCCCGGCGACCTGTGCCTGATCCTGATTGACCAGGTGCAGCCGGCGCTCGACCACCTGGCCCGGCGGCTCGGCGAGGCCAAGCTCAGTCCGCCGGAACTGGCGGCGGGCGGTGCCAGCACCTGAAAAGGTGCTGCGCCAAAAAAACAGCAAGGAAACCATCCTTGGTGCTTGCTGCATCAAGCTTTTTAGCTCTATATTTCATAGCAAACAAGTTCAATGCTACGGCCCGGCCCGTTAAACTCGGCGCATGACATGGAATGCGACACTGGCCCTTGACTACACCCGGCAGGCTGAAAAAACCGTGGCCCATTTCCGCCACAGCGGGCCGCTGCGCATTTTGCAAAGCCTCTACCCGGAGGGCCCGGGCATCTGCCACAACGTCATCGTGCACCCGCCCGGCGGACTGGTGGGCGGCGACCTGCTGGACCTGCGCTTTGCCGCCGGCCCGGGCAGCCACGGCCTGGTCACCACGCCCGGCGCCACCCGGTTTTACCGCTCGGCGGGCGACAGCGCGCTGCAGCAGGTGCACCTCCAGCTGGGCGCCGGCGCCCGCCTGGAATGGCTGCCGCTCGAAGCCATCTGCCACAGCGGCTGCCTGGCGGAAAACCGCCTGACCATGGACCTGGCCCCGGGCGCCGAACTGATCGGCTGGGATGTTACCGCCTTGGGCCTGCCAGCCGCTGGCGCGCCGTTTGCCAGCGGCCGCTTTTGCCAGCACATCGAGGTGCCAGGCGTCTGGCTGGAACGCGGGCGCATTGCCGCCGACGACCAGCGGCTGCTGGACAGCCCGCTGGGGCTGGCCGGCCAGCGCTGCCTGGCGTCCATTTTTTTCGTGGCCGGCAGCCGCCTTGAGCGCCAGCGCCGCCAGCAGGCGCTCGACGCGGCGCGGGCGGTCATCGAGCCGCATGCCTTGCGCGCCACGGCGGGCGCGACCAGCCCTGGCGGGCAGGTCGTGGTGGTCCGGGTGCTGGCGCCGATGGTCGAGCCCGCCATGGCCTTGCTGCGCCAGGTCTGGCAGGCGTGGCGCGCTCACTTCTGGCAGCTGCCCTGCCCGGCGCCCCGGATCTGGTCGATGTGAGCGCTTTGCTGGCCAGGCCGGCCCGCAAAGCCGCCTTTTTCCTACGCTTGAATCGGTGATTGCGCCGCGCCTGGCCACCGCATTGCCTGTCAGGCAGGCAGCGCATACAGCCTGAAACTTAAAATTTGCCACTTTAAGCCCGAAGCAAGCCCACAAAGGAATTCAACATGCGCCTGCCCCTGCCCCTGCCCGCTGTCCTGCGTTTTGTCCGCTTTGCCTGTCAGGCGCCCTTCAAGCCGCCGGGCTGCAGAGGAGCGCATTTGTCGGCGGTTGCCGTGCTGGCCTTCACGGCGGCGACCGCCCAGCTCGCCGGGGCACAAATCGCCCCCGGCACCACTGGAATCGACAGCAGCGGCAATGCGGGCAGCGAAGCGGCCGCCTGCATGAACGGCCGCACGCAGCAGGGCCAGAACACCTGCCTGAGCGAAGTGCGCAATGCCAACGCCGACAAGCGCGCCGGCAAGCTCGGGGCAGACGCCAACCTGTCCGCCAACGCCCTGAAGCGCTGCGAGGTTTTTCAAAAAGCCGACGACCTGGCCGCCTGCCGGGCGCGCGTGCTGGGCGAGCAAAACGCGCAGGGCGGCGTGGCCGGCGGCGGCGTGCTGCGCGAAGCCGAAACCGCCCTGCCCGCGTCCGGCCCCGCCAGCCCGCCGGTCAAGCCCTGAACCGGTGCCCGCCAGGCCAGCGGCCGAATGCCCGGCTGCCCGGCCTGGCTGACTGGCCTTAGCCGCGAGCCGGGGCGGCGCCGGGCAGGCTGAAGAAGAACGTCGCGCCCTGCCCTACCGCGCCTTCGGCCCAGATGCGGCCGGCATGCCGCAAGATGATCCGCTGGGTGGTTGCCAGCCCCAGGCCGGTTCCGGCAAACTCGCCCGGCGAATGCAGGCGCTGGAAGGTGCCAAACAGCTTTTCGACATAGGCCATGTCAAAGCCGGCGCCGTTGTCGCGCACGAAATAGGTGGTGCAGGCGGGCGAGCGCCGGTCGTCGTCATCCCCATTTTTGCTGTTTTCAAGCTGCCCGACCTGAATGCGCGCGTCCGCTTTTCCGGCCGTGAACTTCCAGGCGTTGGCCAGCAGGTTTTCCATGACCTGGTAGAGCAGCGCCGGGTCGCCCGAGGCCAGCAAGCCGGGCTCCACCAGGGTGTCCACCCGCCGGCCGGCATCGTGTTCTTGCTCCCGGCAGGCCTGGAGCGCGCGCGCCGCCAGGGCGCTCAAGTCGACCGGCTCGGCGCGCAGCGGGGTGCGGGAGAGATGGGCCAGCGACAGCAGCCCGTCGGTCAGCTCGTCCATCTGCTTGACGCCGGCCCGGATGCGCCGCAGGTAATGCCGGGAGCGCTCCGACAGGTCGGCGGCCACGGCTTTTTCGAGCAAATGGCTGAACCCGTCGATGGACCGCAAGGGGGACCGCAGGTCATGCGCCACCGAATAGGAAAACGCTTCGAGTTCCTGGTTGGCCGCCTCAAGCTGGGCGGTTCGCTGCCTGACCTTGCCCTCTAGGGCGGCATTGAGCGCGCTGATTTGCGCCTCGGCCTGCTTTTGCCGGGTCACATCGTGCAGGAACAGGTTGTTGCACAGCTTGCCACCGGGGCTGCGGTAGCTGGTCAGGGACAGCTCGCCTTCAAAGCGCGACCCATTACCGCGTACCAGGGTAAGCCCGCCCCGGGCATGGCCCAGCACCCTGGCCTGGGCCATCAAAATGTGAAAGCGGGAATCGTCCAGCGCCACCAGCCCGGCGCGCCCGCGCGCCCGGATCTCGCCCTGCGTCAACCCGAACAGCTGGCAGGCGGCCGGATTGGCATACTGTACCGCGCCGTTGGGCAGGGCCTGCAAGATGCCGTGCAGGCTGCTGTCAAACAGCTGGCGAAAATTCTCCTCGCTGGTGTGCAATGCCTGCTGGATGGCCTGCTTGTCGGTGATGTCCATCTGGGTGCCGGACATCACCAGGGGCCTGCCCTCGGGCGTCCAGCTTGACACTTTGCCCCGGTCAAGAACCCAGACCCAGTGCCCGTCGCGGTGGCGGATCCGGTGCTCGTATTCAAAATACCGGGTTTCGCCCCGGAAATGCTGCTGCAGCGCGGCCTGTATCGCCGGCGCCTCGTCGGGGTGGATGCGGTTGCGCCAGTCGCTCATGTTCTGCGGGCCGAGCGTGGCAAAGTCGTAGCCCATCATGGC
>JACMQR010000372.1 GCA_014376885.1 Polaromonas sp. | reverse complement strand
GGCAATCTTGGCATGGTCGCAGCCCACGTCGTAAAGAATGCGACCCTGGGCCGTTTCAATCAGGTAAGCCAGGATGGGCGCCTCGATCTGCTGGCCCCGGCCGCGGTTGAAGGTCGAAATCGACTTGTCGTAGCGATGCGTCGCGGTCAGCAGGGGCCAGAGTTTTTTGACTTGCGTCATGGGAGTCCTTCGTGGCTGGAAACGCGTCGAAGCGCCGCCAGCAGTTGCTCGGTGGTGGCCACGCGGCCGAAAATTCCGCATTCGACGCTGCGCGAAGCGGTGGACCGGGGCTATGCCTGCATCACCGTGGCCGACGCCACCGCCGCGAGCGACCCCGCCTTGCAGGCGCCGGCGCTGGCCATGATCGGCGTCGAAGGCGGAATTCTCGGCCACGTGGCCATCACCGAGCAACTGGTGGCGGTGCTTTGCAGAGCTTCCCACTCTAAGAACTCCCAAGAACTCCCAAGAACTCCCATGACGCAAGTTAAAAAACTCTGGCCCCTGCTGACCGCTACGCATCGCTACGACAAGTCGATCTCGACTTTCAACCGCGGCCGGGGCCAGCAGATCGAGGCGCCCATCCTGGCTTACCTGATTGAAACGGCCCAAGGCCGCATTCTCTACGACGTGGGCTGCGACCACGCCAAGATTGCCGATCCGCTGGCTCGGGCCCGTTACTACGACGCCGGTGCCTTTGAGTTTGGCGCGCCCGAGATGGACGAAGCGCAGCGCATTCCGCACCACTTGGCTCGGCTGGGGTTGACGCCGGCCGATGTCGACGTGATATTCATCGGACACCTGCATTTCGACCATGCCGGCGGGCTCAAGGACTTGCGCCGCTGCGGCTGCGGCGCGGAAATCCATGTGCAGCACGATGAAATGGCGGCAGCGCGCAGTGGCGCCGACCAGGCGGTCTTCGCCGACGACTTGCAGGACGATGCCGGCGCGCCGCTGCAGTTCAGGCTCAAGCAGGGCGAGTACACGCTGCTGCCCGGCGTTCACGCCGTGGCCACGCCGGGCCACACCGTGGGCCATATGTCGATGCTGATCGAGCTGCCCAAGGGGCCGCCGGTGCTGCTGGCAGGCGATGCCGCCGACCTGCAGGAAAACCTCGACGACGAGGTGGCCCCGGGCACCTTGTGGCAGGGCCGCGAGCAGCAGGCCATCGACAGCATCCGCAAGCTCAAGGCGCTGGCCAGTGAAACCGGTGCCCGCATCTGGCCCAACCACGACATGGCGTTTTACCGGTTGCTGCCAGCTTTTCCGCTGGCTTTCGAATGAGCGCCGCGCCCCCGGTCGACTGGCCCGAGGCTGGCTGGCCCGCCGTGCCGCAGCGCTACCGGGGCGTCTGGGTCCGCACGCTGCTTGAGGCACCCGGGCAGCGCGACGACCGCAGCTTTGTGCGCTGGCTGCAGGCCAGTGTCTGGCACGCCGACCTGCGCGTTCCCCCGGCAGCCCGGCCAAGCGCCGCGTCACCACCCTTGGTCGAGGCGAGCCTCGAGCGTGCGCTCAGGCTGGCCGGCCAGCAGGGCTTTTGCGGCGTCACCGAGGTTCGGCCGCAAGCCGGCTCGGAGGTCTGCACCTGGCATCGCCGCAGCGACTTCCAGCCGGCGCGGGACGGGGCCGATGCGGGCTGGATGGTGTTCGACACGCCGGACTGCCTGATCGAGACCGGCGTTCACGCGCCTTACCTGGAGGTCTGGCAACGACTGCCCGATTCGGTTGGCCGCTGCATCGTGCTGGCCGGGCTGGACAGCTTGGGCCACGACAACCAGGAAAGGGTGCTGGTGGCGGGCCGCTATCTCATGCGTGTTCGCCCCCGGCGCCTGGCCTGGCCTAACAACCTGCAGGCCGGGCAGTCGCTGGCTGAGGTGCTTGCCCGGTATCCGGAGATAGCCGGCGAACTGCTGGATTTTGAAATTTCCTTTGGTGTACTGAATGCGGGCCGCTGGACCATCGAGCAATCGACGCTGCCCGGGCTTGAGGCCCGCAGCTTGCCCTGCAGTCTGCAGCGCGAGTCGCTGCAGCACGCTCGCGTCATCGGCGAGGCTACCGGCCATCGTTGGCAGATCCTTGAATGGAGTGGCACAGAATCCAGCGTTTAGCGCCCAGCGGACGCCTCGTGAATGACGGTGGGCCGGAAAGTGCCACGTATTGGTGCAAGTTTCCCTAATTCGGTGCATTCTCACTGACCGCACTCAAAAAATTGCTGCTCCAGCGGTGTGGTCAGCGCAGTTTTCATGCTGCTGGAAATTGGCATTGAAGTTGCATGGTTGGTTTCAGGAGAGGCGTGGCGCTGATCACAGAGCCGCCTTGCTTATCAGACCGCTAGGGTTCCGGACGTCATGCTGTGTGGCGTTGTCTGGTCCGAGAGCTGTCGGCCGCTGTTGATGCGGCTCCACGGAGGGACAAAAGCCCGGGAGAAGATGGTGTTGACCGCTGTCCTCTCTTGGCTTTTTTTTCTTAACTCCCGGAGCCCGTATTGTCCGAAAAACCCCTGCTACCCGCACGCCCAGGCATTTGGCGCATTGCCGGCCACCTGTCCCGCCGGCAGTACTGGATGTTCGCCGCGCTGGGGCTGCTCGTTCCGTTTGCCGCCTGGGCTGCCATCTCTGCCTCGGGCTGGGTCGATCCGGTGTTCATGCCGGGACCGCTGCGGGTGTTCACCCGCATAGTGGCCTGGCTGTTCGAGGACGAGCTGATGAGCGACGCGGCCATCAGCATTTACCGCGTGGCGGCCGGCTTTGGGCTGTCGGCCGCGCTGGCTCTGCCGCTGGGCCTGCTGATCGGCGCATTCCGGCCGGTCGAGGCGCTGCTCGAACCCCTGACCGACTTCATTCGCTACATGCCGGCCGTGGCGTTCATTCCGCTGGTCATGCTCTGGCTCGGCATCGGTGAAAGCGCCAAGATTTCCATCATCTTCATCGGAACCTTTTTCCAGATGGTGCTGATGGTGGCCGAGAATGTGCGGCAGGTGCCGATGGCTCAGGTCGAAGCGGCCCTCACCATGGGCGCGACGCGCTACGAAATGATCCGTCTGGTGCTGGCGCAGTCGGCCAAGCCGGCGATGCTGGACACGCTGCGCATCACCATGGGCTGGGCCTGGACCTACCTGGTGGTGGCCGAGCTGGTGGCGGCGAATTCCGGCTTGGGCTATGCCATTTTGAAGGCCCAGCGCTACCTCAAAACCGACACGATTTTCGGCGGCATCATTTTGATCGGGGTGATCGGCCTGCTGATGGACCAAGGCTTTCGCTGGCTGCATCGCCGTTGGTTTCCCTGGTCACAGGCAAGAGGGTAAAGCCATGTCCAAAGTTGCTATAGAGAATGTCGGCAAGATCTTTGCGTCCGCTGTCGGCCAGGTGCCTGCGCTGCAGGATGTCAACCTCACGATCGAAGACAACGAGTTTGTCACGCTGGTGGGGGCCTCGGGCTGCGGCAAATCGACCTTGCTGCGGATCTTGGCTGGTCTGGAGTACCGCACCAGCGGCCAGGTTCTGTGCGACGGCCAGACCATCAACAGCCCAGGCGCTGACCGGGCTATGGTGTTTCAGCACTACAGCCTGTATCCGTGGCTCAGCGTCATCGACAACATCAAGTTCAGCCGCCAGCTCAAGATCAACCGCGAAAACCTGACCTCTTCAGACGTGGAAACTGCATCCGGCCGGGCCGATGCGCTGCTCAACCTGATCGGCCTGAACAAGGTGCGCTCGGCCTACCCGAACCAGCTGTCGGGCGGCATGCAGCAGCGGGTGGCGATTGCGCGGGCGCTGATGGGCCGGCCCTCGATCTTGTTGATGGACGAGCCATTCGGCGCGCTGGACGCGCAGACGCGGGAGGTCATGCATGACCTGATTCTGCACATTCACCGGGTTGAAAAAACCACCATTGTCTTTGTCACCCACGACGTGGAAGAAGCCATCTACCTGGGCCAGCGCGTGGTGCTGATGCAGCCGCGGCCCGGTCGTGTCCACAGCACGTTCACCGTGCCGCTGCCGGCGCAGCGCACCCAGGAGATGAAGCACACGGTGCCGTTTCGCGAGCTGCGCGCCGAGATCCTGGCGCGCATCCGGCAGAGCACGGGCATCACCACCGACCTGGACATGCTCGACCAGCTCAATCTGCAAAGCACGGCCGTCTGACGCCGCCGCGCCCGGCCATTCAACCCACCCTCACCAGCGATCACGCCATGCCCACCACTTTTGCCAATTTGCCTCCGCTGGCCCGCGCTGCGGTGCCTGAAACGTCGCTCCCCTTTGCGCCCGAGCGCGTGCTGTGGCGAGAAGCCCTGCCCGGCGGCTGCCACTGGTCAGGCGTGCTGCGCCGCGGTAACACGCTGCGTCTCACCGACCTGCAGGGAACGGCCAACGTCGCGGCGCTGTTTTTCAACCAGGAAGAAAAAACCGAGCGCTACAACATGCCCGACACGCTCAAGGCGCAGCACACGGCTTTTCTCACCAGCGGCCATGCCTGCTACTCGGACATGGGACGCATCCTGTGCTCGCTTCCCGAAGACAGCTGCGGCTGGCACGACACCTTCAGCGGCGTGCTCGACGCGGCTGGCCTGGAAAAAAAGTATGGCCAGGCGCGCTACCAGGAACAGCGCAACGCCATGTACCGCAGCGGCCAGGAGGGCTTGCTGGTCGAGCTGACCAAATGGGGCCTGGGCCGGCGCGATGTGGGCGCCAATGTCAATTTCTTCAGCAAGGTCAGCGCCGATGAAGGCGGCAAGCTGCATTTCGAGACGGCCCACCGGCAGGCGGACCAGCATGTCGATCTGCGTTTCGAGATGAATGTGCTGGTGGTGCTTTCCGCCGCGCCGCATCCGCTCGATCCGGCGCCGACCTATGCCCCGGGCGCGGTGAAGCTCACGGCCTGGCGCTCTGGCACGGCGGGCGCCCGTGATGTGTGCCGGCTGTCGTGCCCCGAGAACGAGCGCGGCTTCATCAACACCGAGCGCTGGTTTCTCTGAATCCAGCGCTCCAGCCTTTAACCCATCATGCCAAGGAATTCCACCATGTCTGCCACCATTCAGGCCAGCGCACTCGATCCCGCACAGGCTACTCTGGACGAAACCATTCCCGCCGGCGAGCCGTGGCTGCAGCGGCTCGGCAAAGGCCAGGTTCTTCGCATCGTCGATCTCGAAGGCAACCAGGCCGTCGACACCTTGTTCTTCAACGCCGCCGACCCCGAAGAGCATTACAGCCTGACGCACACCATCCAGGCGCAGGGCGCGCTCTACCTGGGCCTGGGCTCCGTGCTCATGTCGAGCGAAGGCCAGCCGATGCTGACCATCGTGGCCGATACCTGCGGGCGCCACGACACGCTGGGCGGCGCCTGCTCATGCGAGAGCAACACCGTGCGCTATGCGCTGGAAAAGCGCGCCATGCACAGCTGCCGCGACAACTTCATGGGCGCCATCGCGCACAACCCCTACGGGCTGCACAAGCGCGACATGGCGCCCAACATCAACTTCTTTATGAATGTGCCGGTCACGCCGCAAGGCGGGCTGACTTTCGAGGACGGTATCTCCGCGCCTGGCAAGTATGTCGAGATGCGCGCCGAGATGGATGTGGTCGTGCTGGTGTCGAACTGTCCGCAGCTCAACAACCCGTGCAACGCCTACAACCCGACGCCGGTGCGCTGCCTGGTCTGGGACGCGGCCTGAAAACCTCCGGGCGCCGGACGACCGGCGCCTGTTCCTGACTGGCAGGACGACCTGCCGCTTGCCCTGAGCCGATCATGTTCAAAAAAGTTCTTGTTGCCAACCGGGGCGCAATCGCCTGCCGCATCATCCGCACCCTGCGCCTGATGGGGGTGGGCGCCGTGGCGATCTATTCCGAAGCCGATGCCGATTCGGCCCATGTGGCCCTGGCCGATGAAGCGGTTTGCGTCGGCCCGGCAGCCGTCAGCGGCAGCTACCTGGCGATACAGCGCATCATCGAGGCGGCGCTGGCCAGCGGCGCCCAGGCGATTCATCCGGGCTATGGTTTCCTGTCGGAAAACGCCGGCTTTGTCGAGGCCTGCGAAGCCGCCGGGCTGGCCTTTATCGGCCCCACGGCGCAGCAGATGCGGGTTTTCGGCCTCAAGCACACGGCGCGCGCGCTGGCAACCCGGGCCGGCGTGCCCCTGCTGCCCGGCACCGGCCTGCTGGCCGGCCTGGACGACGCGCTGGCGCAGGCCGACACCATCGGCTATCCGGTCATGCTGAAAAGCAGCGCCGGCGGCGGCGGCATCGGCATGCAGATGTGCCGCCAGGCGGGCGAGCTGCGCGCCGCATTCGATTCGGTCAAGCGCCTGGCGCAGTCCAATTTTTCCGATGCTGGCGTGTTCCTGGAGCGCTACATCACTGACGCTCGCCACATCGAGGTGCAGATCTTCGGCGACGGCGCGGGCGGGGTGCTGGCGCTGGGCGAGCGCGACTGTTCGCTGCAGCGGCGTAACCAGAAGGTGGTCGAGGAAACCCCGGCCCCCAACCTGCGCGAAGAGGTGCGCCAGGCGCTACTGGAAACGGCGCGCCAGCTGGCCCGCACCGCCTGCTACCGATCGGCCGGCACGGTCGAGTTTGTGGTCGATGCCACCACTCAGGAGTTTTTCTTTCTCGAAGTCAATGCGCGGCTGCAGGTCGAGCATGGCGTGACCGAAGCCGTCACCGGCGTTGATCTGGTGGAGTGGATGGTTCGCCTCGCAGCCGGCGACATGCCGGCCCTGCAGTCGATGCCGGTGGTGGCGCGCGGCCATGCGGTGCAGGCGCGGCTGTATGCCGAAGATCCGGCGAAGAATTTCCAGCCTTCGACCGGTCTGCTGACCGAGGTGCATTTTCCGGACGACCTGCGGGTTGACACCTGGATCGAGCGCGGCACCGAAGTCAGCGCGCATTACGACCCGATGCTGGCCAAGCTGATCGCGCACGGCGACAACCGCGAGCAGGCGCTGGCGAGGCTGGCGCAGGCCCTGGGCGAGACCCGCATCGCCGGGCTGGAGTCCAATCTGGATTACCTGCGCGCCCTGATGCGCTTTGCG
>JACMQR010000371.1 GCA_014376885.1 Polaromonas sp. | reverse complement strand
GCGGTCATGCAGCAGGTCAGCCACCTGGCCGTGCTGGCTGGGCGTCAATCCCGACTTGCCGAAAAAACCTGATTTCAGGCTGACCCGGTATTCGGTGATGCGCTCAATGCGCCTGACGCCAAGCCCGCAGTTGTGGGCAATGTCGGTCGCTTTTGACGCCCAGGGCGACACCGTGCCAAAGCGCGGCGACACAATGAACAGCACACTGTCGTCGCCGCCGCCTTTGCCGGCCGGCGCCGCGCCGGGCGCGCCATAGCTGAGCAAAGCCGCCAGCTTTGATTGCAAGGCCTCGGACGGCAGCGCATCGGTGGCCGCCAGGTGGACAAACCGGGCGCTGATGCCGACGATCTTGTCGTGGATGGCTTGCAGGCGCGGCAGAAGTTGCTGGACGCGAAAGTCGCTCAGGGCGTTGATGCCGTGGGCGTCGCCCTCGAAAGTCGTCAGGTGCAGTGTCACGGTAGCGCTGGCCTTTGGGTGGAAAAGAAGGTAGCAGCTGGCAAGCTGCAGGGGTGAAACCGGCATTGGGTGCCCGGCAAAAAGCGTCCGCCGGCAGTGCCGGTTTTTCCGGGGCTTGCGTGGCCGATTGATTTTATCAGCGCACCAGCAGGCTGGCCGGCGAAAAGCCATGGCCCCAGGGCGCTTTCTGGCCGCTGACCCGGCTTTGCAGGGCCGGCGCCAGACAGGCAGCAATGTCCGGTGGGATAATTAAGGCATGAGTATTACTTTCAAAGATGCCGCCGGAATCGAAGGCGTGCGCCTGGCGGGCCGGCTGGCCGGCGAACTTCTGGACTACCTGACGCCGTTCATCAAGCCCGGCGTAACCACCAACGAAATCAACCAGTTGGCCCATGACTACATGACCCAGGTGCAGGGCACCGTGCCGGCCACGCTGGGCTATGGACCGCCCAGCTACCCGCCCTACCCAAAGTCCTTGTGCACCTCGGTCAACCACCAGGTGTGCCACGGCATTCCCAATGACAAGCCGCTGAAAAAGGGCGACACCGTCAATGTCGACGTGACCGGCATCAAGGACGGCTGGCATGGCGACAGCAGCCGCATGTTCATGGTCGGCGAGGTGTCGATTGCGGCCAAGCGCCTGTGCCAGGTGACCTATGAGGCGATGTGGAAAGGCATCATGTGCGTCCGGCCAGGCGGGCATCTGGGCGACATTGGCCATGCAATCCAGACGTTTGCCGAAAAACAAGGCTACTCGGTCGTTCGCGAGTTTTGCGGACACGGCATTGGCGCGCGCTTTCACGAAGACCCGCAGGTGCTGCACTACGGCCGCCCCGGAACGCTGGACGAACTCAAGCCGGGCATGGTGTTCACCATCGAGCCGATGATCAACATCGGCAAGCGCGACATCAAGGACGGGCCGGAAAAAGACGGCTGGAGCATCGTCACCCGCGACCATTCGCTGTCGGCCCAGTGGGAGCACATGGTGCTGGTCACGACCACCGGCTACGAGGTGCTGACCCTGTCGGCCGGCAGCCCGCCGATTCCCGACTTTGTGCGCCACGGCGCGTCCGAGCCCGTCAGCGCCTGAACCTGCCCCGCTTGCGGGGCTGCCTTTTTTTATCCATTCCAGGTCAGGCTGCGCCCTCATGATCGAACTGAGTTCTTGCCGCGAGCACTACAGCGCCGGCAAAGCCGCCGTGCTGGCTGCCCTGGCGGGCAGCGGCGCCTCGGCCCGGGGCATTCACGGCTGGCTGCAAAAGCTGGGCGAGTTGACCGACGGAACGCTGCGCCAGCTGTGGCAACTGGCCGACTTTGCGCCCGATGCCTGCCTGATAGCTGTCGGCGGCTTTGGACGGGGCGAGCTGTTTCCGCATTCCGATGTCGATGTGCTGCTGCTGCTGCCCGACGAGGTAAGCGACATCGAGCACCATCCGGCGCTCAAGGCCAGGGTGGAGGGCTTCATCAGCAACTGTTGGGACTGCGGCCTGCAGATCGGCTCGAGTGTGCGCACTGCTGCCCACTGCGTCGAAGAGGCGGCCAAAGACGTCACGGTGCAGACCTCGCTGCTGGAAATGCGTCTGCTCACCGGCTCGATCGAGTGCTACAAACGCCTGCAGGCGCAGCTTGACGCGATGCTTGACCCGAAGGCTTTTTTCATCGCCAAAACCCTGGAATTGCGCCAGCGCCACAACAAGTTCGAAAACACCCCTTATGCGCTGGAGCCCAACTGCAAGGAGTCGCCCGGCGGCCTGCGCGACTTGCAGGTGGTGCTGTGGGTGGCGCGGGCGGCCGGGCTGGGCAAGTCGTGGGATGAGCTGGCGCAAAGCGGCCTGGTGACGACTTTTGAGGTCAGGCAAATCAAGGCCACCGAAGCGCTGCTGAGCCTGATTCGCGCCCGGCTGCACATCATTGCCGGCCGGCGGGAAGACCGGCTGGTGTTTGATTTGCAAACGGCGGTGGCTGAATCTTTCGGCTACTCGGCCCAGGCCGCCAAACCCGGGGAACGCCCCGGCGCGACCGATGCCGTGCAGTCGGCCCTGCCGCTGGACCGGGCGGTTCTGCCCAGGGGCGGCCGGGTGGGAAAACGCCCGCCGGTGCGGCCAAGCGAAGCGCTGATGCGCCGCTACTACTGGACCGCCAAGGCGGTCACCCAGCTCAACCAGATCTTGCTGCTCAACATTGAAGAGCAGCTTAGCCCGTGCAACTATGTGCTGCGCCCGCTGAATGAGCGGTTTTTTGACAAGGCCGGCATGCTGGAGGTGGCCAGCAGCGACCTGTACGAGCGCAATCCGCATGCGATCTTAGAAACGTTTTTGCTGTTTGAAACCCATGTCGGCATTCGTGGCCTGTCGGCGCGGACCCTGCGGGCGCTGTACAGCGCGCGCGGCCTGATGAATGCCAAATTTCGCACCGACCCGGTCAACCGGGCGACCTTTGTGCAAATTCTGCAACAGCCCGAAGGCATCACCCATGCCATGCGACTGATGAACCAGACCTCGGTGCTGGGCCGCTACCTGTGGGTGTTTCGGGGCATCGTCGGGCAGATGCAGCACGACCTGTTCCATGTCTACACCGTGGACCAGCACATCTTGATGGTGCTGCGCAACATGCGGCGTTTTTTCATGGCCGAGCATTCGCACGAATACCCGATGTGCTCGCAGCTGGCCGGCGGCTGGGACAAGCCCTGGATTTTGTACATTGCCGCGCTGTTCCACGACATTGCCAAGGGGCGCGGCGGCGACCATTCGGAGCTGGGCCGCAAGGATGTGCGTATTTTCTGCCGCCAGCACGGCATTGCCGCCGAAGACACCCGGCTGATTGAATTTCTGGTGGGCGAGCACCTGAGCATGAGCCATGCGGCGCAAAAGCAGGACCTGAGCAACCCGGAGGTGATTGCCGCTTTTGCCAAACGGGCCGGCAACGAACGCTGCCTGACGGCGCTGTACCTGCTGACGGTGGCCGACATCCGCGGCACCAGTCCGAAGGTCTGGAATGCCTGGAAAG
>JACMQR010000370.1 GCA_014376885.1 Polaromonas sp. | reverse complement strand
GGTTGACGGGCGTGGCCGCGGTGGCAAAGCCCTGCATCAGTTGGGTTAAGATGTCCATTTACAGCCATGCGGTCGAGGTCAGGCCGGTCAGGGTGATGGCCAGGACCTGGGTGAACACCCAGAACACCGGCGCGGCAACCGCCAGGCCGATCAGCGCGTCTTTGAGCCACGCCGCCGGCCTGCAGTCGCTGCGGCCTTCGGCACGTTTCAGGCCCTGCACCGCCAGCACGAAGCACAGCGTGCAGCGTGCAGCGTGCAGCGTGCAGCTCAAGATGAAGCCGATGCGGGTGATCAGCGCGGCGTTCGCCAGCAGGCCGGCCGACATCCAGACAAAACCCGGCCAGTAGGCCGCAGGCCCGCTGCCTGCATCGTCCATGGCGCGAAAGCCACCAGTGCATGATTCCCAGACGATGAAGCCGCCGCACACCAGCAGCGCCAGGCAAACCAGCCACGGCAAAAATTTGGGACCGACGCCGCCGTAGCCGGCCGCCGACGGAATGCTCAGCGCGCCAAAGACCAGCCCAAGGCCGGTCAGCAGAACGCCTGCGCCAACCAGCGTTTGCATGGGAAAGAATTTTTTTTGTTGTGTCGTGGGTTTTTAGCATCGGCTCTTGTTTTCCGGCCGCCCGGCTTCGTCAGGCCCGCGCAAAGCCGGCCCGAACCCGGCTCAGAGCATGCCGGACTTGAGCATCGTGGCGCGCAGCGCGGCAAAGTCGTCATCGACGAACTTTTCAAACGCCGGGCCGGTCAACACGGCAGCCGTCCAGTTGTTTTTCTCGGACGCCTCGGTCCAGGCTTTTGACTTGACAGCCTTGAGAGTCATTTCCGTCAGCGCCTGCCGCTGCTCTGCCGAGATGCCGGGCGCGCCATACACGCCGCGCCAGTTGCCGATCACCACGTCGATGCCCTGCTCCTTGAGCGTCGGGATGTTCACGCCCGGCAGGCGCGCGCCCGAGGTCACCGCCAGGGCGCGCATCTTGCCGGTGGCGATGTACTCGGCAAACTCGCTGTAGCCGCTGCCGTCAATGGTGACGTTGTTGCCCAGGATGGCAGCGGTGGCTTCGCCGCCGCCCCGGAAGGCAACATAGTTGATCTTGGCCGGGTCGCTGCCGACTTCGCGGGCAATCATGGCGGCGGCAATGTGCTCGGTGGCGCCGCGCGAGCCGCCGCCCCATTTGACGCTGCCGGGGTCTTTTTTCAGCTGCTCGACGACTTCCTTCATGGTTTTGAAGGGCGAGGCAGCCGGCACCACGAAGACGTTGTATTCGCTCGACAGGCGGGCAATCGGCGTGGCTTGGGACAGGCTGACCGGCGGCTTGCCGGTGATCAGGCCACCGAGCATGACCGCGCCCATGACCATCAGCGCATTGCCATCGCCCTTGCTGCCGTTGACAAACTGCGCCAGGCCCAGGGCGCCGGCGGCGCCGCCCTTGTTGTCATAGCTCACCGTGGCGGCCGCGCCCGAATCGGTCAGCGCCTTGCCCAGCGCCCGGCCGGTGGTGTCCCAGCCGCCGCCCGGGTTGGCCGGGATCATCATCTTGACATTGACGGCGGCAAGGGCGGGCAGCGACCAGCTGCCGGCAGCGGCCAGCGCGGCCATGAGTTTTAAAAAGGTGTCGCGGCGCATGGCGGTCCCCAGGTTGTGGGGTCGATGCCTTGATGATGCCTGCTGCGGCTGTCAAACGGCTGTCTTGCCGCCTAGGGGAAAGTGCTAATGTCCGGGCCATGATGATGCACCCCGAGCTGCTGCGGGGTGGAGACGACAGCGCCAGCCAACCCGCCATGTACAGCGCTCGCTCGTCCGGTGACGTATCCGGGTGGTTGCCTGCGCTGACAGCCGGCTGGCGCTGGCGGGCACGGTTGCCCTGCGAAATCGGTTGTCCAGTGGCAAGGTGATTGGGCTGGACGCCACAGTGCATCTGCCGCTGGTCCAGAATACCGCCTGAAAGGGCTTTTGAATGGACAAATTGCGCATCGACAAGTGGCTTTGGGCCGCCCGGTTTTACAAGACCCGTTCGCTGGCGGTCGAGGAAATCGACAAGGGCCGGGTGATGATCAACGAGCAAGGCGCCAAGCCGTCGCGCGAGGTCAAGGCGGGCGACACGGTGGCGCTGCGCCAGGGCGTCGTCCGCCGCACGGTCACGGTGCTGGGCATCAGCAGCCAGCGCGGCCCGGCGCCGGTGGCGCAGCAGCTGTACGAGGAAACCGCCGAAAGCCTGGCGCTCAGGGCGCTGGCGGCCGAGCAGCGGCAGCTGAACATCGAGCCGGCCAGCACCCTGGCCCATGGCCGGCCCACCAAGCGCGACCGCCGCAGCCTGGACAGTGCGCCGGGCACCGACTGGGACAGTCGCTGGAGCGCTTCGACCGGCAAGTAACCGCCTTATGGCGAACCCTGCCGCTCTCAGCGCG
>JACMQR010000369.1 GCA_014376885.1 Polaromonas sp. | reverse complement strand
TCGAATACACCAGCACGCAGGAAGACGGCAGCATTGCTGCTGCCGAACGGATGATTCCCTTTGTCGCCGCCTATGTCGACAAGGTGGACATTGCCGGCAAATGCATCACCGTTGACTGGCAACCCGACTATTGAGGCTTGATGCTTCGTCTGGGCGCCGTGCCTTGTCGCATCTAGCCTTCCGTTTGGTCTTCAAAGTAGTTTTTTATGCGCTTTGATGTCATTACGCTTTTCCCCGAGCTTTTTTCGGCGTTCCTGATCAGCGGCGTAACGCGCCGTGCTTACGAATCCGGTCTGGTCGAGGTCAAGCTGTGGAATCCCCGTGATTTCGCCGATGGCAACTACCGGCGCGTCGATGATCGGCCTTTTGGTGGCGGCCCGGGCATGGTCATGCTGGCCGAACCCTTGATGCTTTGCCTCGAGAGTCTGCGCGCTGACCGGTTAGCCTGCGCTGCGCCAAATGCCCCCACCGTTCTTTTTTCCCCTGTCGGTGAGATGTTGAACCACGCCGGCGTCGAGCGCTGGTCCGCCAGCCACAGCGGCGCCGTGCTGATTTGCGGCCGTTACGAAGGTCTTGATCAGCGCTTCATCGACACCCATGTCGACCTGCAAATCAGCCTGGGCGATTTCGTGCTTTCAGGCGGTGAAATTGCCGCCATGGCCCTGCTCGATGCCGTCGCCCGCTTGCAGCCGGGCGTGCTGAACGACGAGGGCAGTCACCAGATGGACAGTTTCAATCCGGCGCTTGATGGCTTGCTCGATTGTCCGCACTACACGCGCCCGGAGAACTGGCACGGCCAGCCTGTTCCGCCCGTCCTGATGTCCGGCAACCATGCACGCATCGAGCGTTGGCGTCGCGAGCAGCGGCTGGCGCTGACCCAGCGCCAGCGTCCCGAACTGGTTCGGGCAGCCCGCAGGGCGGGGTATCTGAGCAAGATGGACGAAGTTTTTCTTGCTGATTTACCCAGGAATTTGAACCCTGATTCCTGAATTGCTATAATCATAGGCTTTTCGGTCCTCTGGCGGCCACTGCAACCACTTGATTCGTTTTTGAATCAATCGCTGGATTTGCGGTCTTTAGCGCAGCGCGTGCATGAACGAAAAAAGTCAACGGAACCATCATGAATCTGATCCAGATCCTCGAGCAGGAAGAAATCGCCCGCTTGAACAAAACCATTCCCGTTTACGCACCAGGTGACACCGTCATCGTGAGCGTGAACGTGGTTGAAGGCACGCGCAAGCGCTTGCAGGCATTTGAAGGCGTCGTCATTGCCAAGCGCAATCGCGGCCTCAACTCCAGCTTCATCGTTCGCAAGATCTCCAACGGCGAGGGCGTCGAGCGCACCTTCCAGGTGTACAGCCCGCTGATCGCCAAGATCGAGGTCAAGCGCAAGGGCGATGTGCGCCGCGCCAAGCTGTACTACCTGCGCAGCCGCAGCGGCAAGTCGGCGCGTATCAAGGAAAAGCTCGGCATCAAGGCCGTCAAGGCCGTGCAACCGGTGCAGGCTGCCTGAAAGCGCCTGGGCATCTAGAAAAGCCGCTCTCCCGGGAGCGGCTTTTTTTGTGCCTGCTGCTCTGAACTGCCATGAGCTCTGCCGTGCCATTGCCCTTGCCCCTGTTTGATCCGCGCGACATCCCGGTGCTGGGAATCGACAGCCACCTTGCCGGTGTCAGCCCCGAGCGGCTCCAGCCGCAAGCCCTGCGCGAGCGCTTTCGTCATCCGCCGGTGTGGCTGCCCGAGCACAGCGTCGAACCAAGTTTTTCCGACCGGCTTCCCGCCCTGGCGGCGGTTTTGCTGCCCTTGGTGATGCGCGACGAACTCATGGTGCTGCTGACCGTGCGGTCCGCCAACCTGTCCACCCATTCAGGCCAGGTCGCCTTTCCGGGCGGCCGCACCGACGACACCGACCGGGATGCGGTGGACACGGCCCTGCGTGAAGCGGAAGAGGAAATTTCCTTGCCACGCGCCCATGTCGAGGTGCTGGGCACCTTGCCGACCTATGTCACCGGCTCGGCCTTCGTCATCACGCCGGTGGTGGCGCTTATCAAGCCGGGCTTTCAACTGGCGCCCAATCCGGGTGAAGTGGCTGATGTGTTTGAAGTGCCGCTGTGGTTTTTGATGAATCCGGCGCACCACCGGCGTCATGAAACCGAGTTCGGCGGCGTTTTGCGCCAGTGGCTGTCTATGTCTTATGCCGACCCGATGGGCCAGGCGGCCGGCAGTCAAACCAGGGATCGCTACATCTGGGGCGCCACGGCCGGCATGCTGCGCAACTTTTACCGTTTCCTGAGCGCCTAGCTCGCCTGGGTCGCCATTGGCTCGGCAGGCCGGGCCGTTATGATTTGGCATGAGCTTTTTTGCCGTCTTGTTTGCACTGGTCCTGGAGCAGGCCCGCCCACTGGCGCGAAGCAACTGGATTCATTCCGGTTTTCTGGCCTGGGCGCGCTGGGCGCATCGCAGCCTGGACGCGGGCAAGCAGCACCACGGGTGGATCACCTGGCTGTTTGCCGTCATGGCTCCGACGCTGGCAACGCTGCTGGTGCACTGGCTGCTGTGGCAGGTCAATGTGCTGCTGTCGTTTGCCTGGAGCGTGGCGGTGTTGTACCTCACCCTAGGCTTTCGCCAGTTCAGCCACTTTTTTACCGACATTCGCGATGCGCTGGATGACGGCAACGAAGAGAGCGCGCGCGCGCTGCTGGCCGAATGGCGCCACATCGATGCCAGCGAACTGCCGCGCAGTGAAATTGTGCGTCATGTCATCGAATACTCGGTGCTTGCTGCCCACCGTCATGTGTTTGGCGTGCTGGGCTGGTTTGCGGTGCTGGCCGCATTGGGTTGCGGACCTGCTGGTGCCGTGTTCTACCGCATGAGCGAATTTGTCGCTCGCTACTGGAGCCACCCGGGCAAGGTTCCGGGCGAAGGCGCCAGCCCGGCGTTGCAGGCCACGGCCAACAACGCCTGGGGGGTGATTGACTTCGTGCCGTCGCGCATCACGTCCCTTGGATTTGCTGTTGTCGGCAGTTTTGAAGACGCCATCGACGCCTGGCGCAGCTACAACCAGCGCTTTACCGCCGGCGCGCCGCTGGCCAGTGCCAGCCGCAATGACGGGCTGATCCTTGCGGCAACCTCGGGCGCTGTCAATGTCCGGCTGGGCGGCGAAGCGCTCAAAAGCGTGTGGACGCCGGCTTTGGCGCAGGACTATGAAGTCGGCGCGCTGCCCGGCGCCGATCCGGCAGACGCCCCGGGCTCGTCGCCCAGCCGCGAAGCGGAGGCGGGCCATTTGCGCAGCGTGGTCGGGCTGGTCTGGCGCTCGGTGGTGCTGTGGATGGTCCTGCTCGCGCTGCTGACGCTGGCGCGCCTGCTGGGCTGAAACAGCACACGCGCCGGGTCAGGCCGGGTCAGCCCTCAGTACCTTGGCTGCGACAGTTCGGCAAATAGCTCGCTATACAAACGATAGCGGTTGGCGCTGATGCTGCTTGCAGAAGCGGTTGATTTGACCTCTGAAATCACGCCGCAGCCCGGTTCGTGCAAGTGGGTGCAGTTATAAAATCTGCAGTTCTGGGCATGCGCCTTGAAGTCGGGCATGAAGGTGGCCAGCTGCATCGGTTCGATGTGGTGCAGGCCGAATTCCTGAAATCCTGGCGAGTCGATCAATGCGCTGGTCCTGGCCGGGTCAATCCAGTACAGCGTCGTGCTGGTGGTGGTGTGCTTGCCGGAGTTGAGCGCCTGCGAGATTTCGGCTGTCAGCACCTTGGCCTGCGGCACCAACAGGTTGGTCAGGCTGCTTTTGCCGGCGCCGGACGGGCCCAGCACCAGCGTTTTTTTACCCTGAAGCAGTTCCATCAGACAGGCGGTTTGCGCGTCGTTGCTGACCTCGATGTCAGCTTTTGGCTTGATCGCCAGCGGCACTACCTGGTAGCCCATGGCGCGGTAGGGCGCCAGCTTGGCCCAGGCCCGACCGAAGGGCTCGGCCAGATCGCTTTTGTTCAGCGCAATGACCGGCTTGATGCGCTCGGCTTCGGCCGCGATCAGCGCGCGCGTCAGCTGGCTTTCGGAAAATTCAGGCTCGGCCGCAATCAGGATCAGCACCAGGTCAAGATTGGCCGCGAACGACTTGGTGCGCAACTCGTCCTGCCGGTGAAACAGGTTGTTACGCTCTTCGATTTTCTCAATCGTGCCTTCGTCCTGGGAGGGCAGCCAGCGGATGCGGTCGCCCACGACCACCTGGCTTTTCTTGCCCCGCGGATGGCAGATCAGCCGCTGGCCCGATTCGGTTTCAACCAGCACATGGCGTCCAAAGCCGGCCACCACCAAGCCCGGCTGGGTTCCGGTCGCCAGGGTTGTACCGCCACGCGCTGGGCGCGCAGGCTTGCTCAAACCAGCAAGGCGTCAACCTTCGACGCGCAGAAAAAATCGCTCACCGAAATGCCCTGGACATCGTGCGTATTGAAGCGAACGGTGCAGCGGCCGTAGCTCACCGCCAGGTCCGGGTGGTGGTTCTCGGCGTTGGCAATGAAGGCGACCGCATTGACAAAGCCGATGGTGGCATGGAAATTTTTGAAGTCGAAGGTTTTCTCCAGCGCGCCGTCGATCAGCCGCCAGCCCAGCGCCTGCTCGCCGTTGAGCTTGCTCAGCTGCGTGACGACCTCGGTCGCGCCGAGCGCGCGCCGGTTGTGATGGATCGGGTTGCTCATGCAGCAGTGCTTTCAAATGAGGAGGTCATGCGTCCGAGCCGCTCGGAGGCGGGCGGATGCGAATAATAGAATTTGACGAACACCGGATCCGGCGTCAGCGTGCTGGCATTGTCCTTGTACAGCTTGAGCAAGGCGCTTTGCAGGTCTCGGCCATCGGTTTGCGAGATGGCATAGGCGTCGGCCTCAAACTCATGCCGGCGGGAGACCTGCGCCATGACCGGCGAGACAAAAAAGCTCAGCAGCGGCACGGCCATCAAAAAAAGCAGCAGCGCCAGCGCGTCGTTGGCGCCCGCCAGGCTGGGCCGAACGCCCAGCCCGGTGTAAAACCACACCTGCGACGACAGCCAGCCCAGCAGGGCAAAGCCGACAAAACTGATGGCAAACATGACCGCGATGCGCTTGACGATGTGCTTGTGCTTGAAATGGCCAAGCTCGTGCGCCAGCACCGCATCGACCTCGCCGGGGTTGAGCTGGTTGAGCAGGGTGTCGTAAAACACCACCCGCTTGGCCGCGCCAAAACCGGTGAAATAGGCATTGGCATGGGCCGAGCGCTTGCTGCCGTCCATCACGAACAGGCCCTTGGCGGCAAAGCCGCAGCGCTGCATCAGGGCGGTCACGCGGGTCTTGAGCGCCTCGTCGTCGAGCGGCTTGAACTGATTGAACAGCGGCGCGATCACGGTCGGAAACAGCACCAGCACCAGCAGGTTGAAACCCATCCAGACCAGCCAGGTCCAGAGCCACCACAGGCTGCCGGCGCTGCCCATCAGCCACAAGATCAGCGCTGCGATGGGCAGGCCGACCAGGGCGCCGACCAGGGTGGACTTCAGCAGATCGGCCAGCCAGAGCCGGGCGGTCATCTTGTTGAAACCAAAGCGCTCTTCCAGCCAAAAGGTTTTGTACAGGCTAAAAGGCAGGTCGAGCAACCCGCCGATCAGGCCGAACGCCACCAGCAGCGCCAGCTGCAGCGCCACGAAGCCATGGCCGGCCAGGCCGGAGCGCAGCAGCATCTGGTTCAGCGCGTCCAGGCCGCCCAGCAGCGTCCAGCCGATCAGCAGCGCGGCGGCCAAGCCCGTTTCCAGCATGCCCAGCCGGGCCTTGGCCACCGTGTAGTCCGCCGCTTTCTGGTGCGCGGCCAAGGTGATGGTCGAGGCAAAGGCGGCAGGCACTTGGTGGCGGTGCCGCGCCACATGGCGGATCTGGCGCGTGGCCAGGTAGAGCTTTGTCACCAGCCCGAGCACGAGCAGGGCAGAAAACAGCGCGGTAAATACCAGTGAGGGGTCGGTCATTGCGAGAAGTTTAGGCCATCGGCGAGAATTGCGAGATGTTTGAGACCGAACCCCTGCTTAAAAAATCCGACCAGAACCTGGTCTGGCTGGACTGCGAAATGACCGGGCTTGATCCGGAGAAAGAGCGCATCATCGAAATTGCCGTGGTGGTGACCGGCCCGCAGCTCACGCCGCGCATCGAAGGGCCGGTGCTGGCCATTCACCAGTCCGACGCGCTGCTCGACCAGATGGACAAGTGGAACAAAGGCACCCATGGCCGCAGCGGCCTGATCGACAAGGTCCGGGCCAGCGCCGTGACCGAGGACGACGCCCAGGCGCAGTTGCTGGCCTTTCTGGCCAACTATGTGCCCAAGGGCAAGGCGCCGATGTGCGGCAACACCATCGGGCAGGACCGGCGCTTCCTGGTCAGGTACATGCCCAAGCTGGAGATGTTTTTTCATTACCGCAATGTCGATGTCAGCACCTTCAAGGAGCTGGCCAAGCGCTGGCGGCCCGAGGTCTACAGCGCCTTCAAAAAACGTCAGAGCCACACGGCAATGGCCGATGTGCATGAGTCCATTGACGAGCTTGAGCACTATCGGACGCATTTCCTGAAGTAAATCTAAAGAATTACGGCCCTGGTGCAATACTGGTGTACTTAATTTGCTATGTAAATAGTAGCAATGGAGTCTTGTTGGATGTGTGCTGTAAAGTGACAAATCAGCATCCTGAAACTCAAGATTGAAAGATAACTGGTAAAAACCCTCAGGCCATGCAATAATCGAGGGCTTGCAATTGCGCACCATGCCGATTGCATTTGTACATCTACCTCACACCTTTGGACTCTATTTTCGGAGTCACCGCTTCAAGGCAATCCTGTTTTTGACGCGCATATTCGTTTGATGGTTGATGTTTTATTAACCATGAACGAAGCCTTTCGCATCGCGGGGGTGGAGTTTCCTGTCTGTTCGCCACAAACGAAGCAGGCAGGGGATTAGTGAGAAAAAACATGACTGACTCTTTTGATACCCGCGCCGAATCCGCGCCTGAAGCCGTAGACGCCATTTCCGATCTGGAAATCCACGTCATTCCTGACTTCTCGTCCGACGAGCCAGCCGGTGCTGCCACCTCGCTCGAAGCCGTGGTCGCTGAACCCAACGGTTTTGTCAAGCTCGGCCTGGCCAAGGAACTGCTGCAAGCCGTCGCCGACATGGGTTTCACCCAGCCGACCGCGGTGCAGATGGCGACCATCCCCAAGGCCATGCAGGCCCTGGATGCCGACCCGAAAGCGCCCAAGTTCACCGACCTGCTGGTGTCCAGCCAGACCGGCAGCGGCAAGACCGCCGCCTTTTTGCTGCCTGTGCTGCACACCCTGCTCAAGCAGCAGGAAGACGCCGAGCGCTTTGAGCGCGCCGAATTCGAGCGCCTGAGCGCCGAAGCCGTCGCCCGTGGCGAAGCGCCGCCGAAAAAACCAAAGCGCAAGGACCCGACCAACCTGCGCAATTTCAAGGCCGCCACGCCCGGCGCCCTGATTTTGTGCCCGACCCGCGAATTGGCCCAGCAGGTCTGCGCCGATGCCATCGACCTGGTGCGCCATTGCCGCGGCCTGCGCGTTGCCAACGTTGTGGGCGGCATTCCGTACCAGTTGCAAATCGCCAAGCTGCAAAACGCCGACCTCGTGGTGGCCACGCCCGGCCGCCTGCTCGATTTGCAGCGCAGCATGCAGATCAAGCTCGACCAGGTGCAGTTTCTTGTCGTTGACGAAGCCGACCGCATGCTGGACCTCGGCTTTGCCGACGACCTGACCGAAGTCAACCAGCTGACCATCGAGCGCAAGCAGACCATGATGTTCAGCGCCACGTTTGCGCCGCGCATCATGCAGCTCGCAACCCGCGTCATGCGCCAGCCGCAGCGCGTCGAGATCGACTCGCCGCACGAAAAGCATGCGTCGATCACGCAGTCGCTGCTGTGGGCTGACAACATGACCCACAAGCGCAAGCTGCTGGACCATTTGCTGCGCGACACCACCATCAACCAGGCGATCGTGTTTGCCTGCACGCAGGTCGAATGCGACGGCCTGGCCAATGACCTGGTGCAAGAAGGTTTCAGCGCCGTGGCATTGCATGGCGCGCTGGGCCAGGGCCTGCGCAACCGCCGCCTGATGGCTTTCCGTGATGGCCGCGTGCAAATCCTGGTCGCCACCGATGTGGCTGCCCGTGGTCTGGACGTTCCGACGATTACCCACGTGATCAACTACGGCCTGCCGATGAAGGCCGAAGACTATGTGCACCGCATCGGCCGCACCGGCCGCGCCGGCCGCGAAGGCCAGGCGGTCACGATTGCCGAATTCCGCGATCGCCGCAAG
>JACMQR010000368.1 GCA_014376885.1 Polaromonas sp. | reverse complement strand
TAGCCTGCCTGAGCGTTGCTTCGCTTTGCAATTCATGACAAGGCGGGGTTTGCCGGGTGGCAGCCAGCGCTATTGGCTGCCCAGCTGCAGCAGCTTTGCCAGCGCCTGGTCGTCGATGCCCAGCAGGCGCAGCTTGTCGTAGGTAAGCCGGGCGTACTCGTGGGTGGTGCCATAACGGCCGCAGGCGCTGGAAAAAATCTGCCGGTAAGCGTCTTCGCTCAGCACGCCGGTGTGGCTGGGGCTGCGCCGGGACAGGGTAAAGGCCAGCGCCTGGATGTCGCCCTGCGAAGTGCGGCAGCGCAGCCATTTCGGGTCGTAGACGCCGCCGGGCATTTCCCTTTCCCACAAGCCGCGCAAGGCAGCAGGCACCGTGTCCCTGGGCAGCCGGTAGGCGACGCCCCGGCAACTGCCCCCGGGCAGCAGGCCAAACACCAGACCGGGCAGTGCGGGCGTGCCGCGATTGACGCGGCTCCACATTTTCAGGGCGCGGTGGTAGCCATGCAGCAGGGCAAACCGCTCTTCGGCAGATTCGAATTCAGGCCGCCAGATCAGCGAAGCATAAGCAAAAACCCACAGGTCCGACTGGCCGCCCCATTGCGCCATGGCTGTCCTCAGCATCGCGGCCGAGTCCGGGCGCTTGCAGGGCGGCACACAAAATGCGTTGGCTAAAAGGCTCATCCTGGCACTTTACAATGACGGCAATTTTTTTAAAGGAACTTTCACATGTTTTCTCAAGGCGATGACAGCCAGCAGCGCGTGGCCCTTTTTCTGGTTTTCGGCCTGGTGGCCATCGTGGTGGCTTCGGTGCTGGTGTTCGGGGCTAACCAGCGCGGCGCTGCAGCCCGGTACGCGGCTGCCCCGGATGCTGAAGCGCCGGCCATGGCACAGGCTGCTGTTGTGCCCGCAGCGTCAGGCGCTGCAGTAGCCGCGTCCGATGCAGCCAGCATCCAGGTCGAGCAAGGCACTGTCAAGTTTTACTTCGCGTCTGGCAAGGCCGACCTGGCCGCTGGCGCCAGCGAGGCGCTGCTGGATGTCGTCAAGGGCGCGCAAGCGGGCCGCAAGGTGGCGATTTCAGGCTTTCATGACGCCACTGGCAATGCGGCGCAAAATACCGATCTGGCCCGGCAGCGCGCTTTGGCGGTGCGCGATGCCCTGATGGCAGCGGGCCTGCTGGAGTCCCAGATCGAGCTGAACAAGCCCGAGCAGATTGCCGGCACCGGCAGCGATGCCCAGGCGCGCCGGGTTGACATCAGCCTGCAGTGATTCGCGTCTGGCCCGTGTTTCATCGGGTCAGCAGCCCACCGCAGGAACGCGTGCCCTGCGGTTTTTTTTTGCGGTTTTTTCGCGTTGTGTTTGGTAACTGCAAAGTACCCATTCAGCCGGAAAATTCAAGCCACGGTGGTTACCATACAAGCTGTAATAAAGTTACATGCTCCGGCTTCGGGGCGGGCTTGACCGAAAGGATGCAACCATGGCGCTTCATTCCGCAGTTTCCGACATCACCGACCGGATCAAGGAGCGCAGCCGGCCGGCGCGCCCCGCCTACCTGGCCCAGCTGCAGGCCGACAGCCGCCGCAAGCCCAGCATGGACCGCATGGGCTGCGCCAACATAGCCCACGCGGTGGCTGGCATGCCGCCGGACGACCGCTTCAAACTGGTGACCGAGCGCCGGCCGAACATCGGCATCGTCACCGCCTACAACGACATGCTGTCGGCGCACACGCCGTTGTTGGGCTATCCGGCGCTGATCAAGGACGAAGCGCGCAAGCACGGCGCCACGGCCCAGGTGGCGGGTGGCGTGCCGGCGATGTGCGACGGTGTGACCCAGGGCACCAGCGGCATGGAGCTGAGCCTGTTCAGCCGCGATGTGATCGCCATGGGCACGGCGGTTGCGCTGTCGCACGACATGTTCGACGCCGCGTTGCTGCTCGGCGTATGCGACAAGATCGTTCCCGGCCTGCTGATTGGTGCGCTGCAGTTCGGGCATCTGCCGATGGTTTTCGTGCCGGCCGGCCCGATGCCTTCGGGCCTGCCGAACCAGGAAAAAGCGCGCATCCGCGAACAGGCCGCGCAGGGACTGGTCGGGCGCGACGTGCTGCTTGAAGGCGAACTCAAGTCCTACCACAGCCCCGGCACCTGTACCTTCTACGGCACGGCCAACAGCAACCAGATGCTGCTGGAGGCCATGGGCCTGCATGTGCCCGGCACGGCGTTTGTCCAGCCGGGCGACGCTCTGCGCGACGAACTCACGCGGGAAGCCGCGCGCACCGTGCTGGGCATCACCAAATCGAAACGCTTTGCGCCCATCGGCCAGGTGGTCGATGAGCGCGCCATCGTCAACGCCATGGTGGCGCTGCTGGCCACCGGCGGCTCGACCAACCACCTGATCCACTGGGTGGCGGTGGCCCACTCGGCCGGCATTGCGATTGACTGGAACGATTTTTCGGCGTTGTCCGATGTGGTGCCGCTGCTCACGCATGTCTACCCCAACGGCAGCGCCGACGTCAACGGCTTTCAGGCCGCCGGCGGGCCGGGGCTGGTGATTCGCGAACTGCTGGACGCCGGCTTCATGCACGAGGATGTGCTGACCGTACGGGGCGGCGGCATCCGCGAATACGCCCGCGTGCCCGTCATGGCCGGCGCGGCGCTGGCCTGGCGGGAGGTCGGCGATTCGACCGACGAGTCCATCATCCGCCCGGTGGGCCGGCCGTTCAGCGCCACCGGCGGCCTCAAGCTGCTGACCGGCAACCTGGGGCGCTGCGTGATCAAGGTGTCGGCGGTGCCCGATGACCGCCATGTCACCGAAGCGCCGGCCCGGGTGTTTGACTCGCAGGAAGCCCTGCAGCAGGCGTTCAGCGCCGGCGAACTGGACCGCGACGTGGTCTGCGTGGTGCGCTGGCAAGGGCCGCAGGCCAACGGCATGCCCGAGCTGCACAAGCTCACGCCGCCGCTGGCGGTGCTGCAGGGCAAGGGCTTCAAGGTGGCGCTGGTGACCGACGGCCGCATGAGCGGCGCCTCGGGCAAGGTGCCGGCGGCGATCCATGTGTCGCCCGAAGCAGCAGCCGGCGGACCGCTGGCCCGGGTGGTCGACGGCGATGTGATCCGCGTCGATGCGCTCACCGGCGAGTTGCGGGTGCTGGTGGACGAGGCCGAATGGGCTGCGCGGCCTGTCAGCGTGATGCCTGACGAGTTGCGCCAGCGCAACAGCGTTGGCATGGGCCGGGGCTTGTTTGCCGGCATGCGCGCCAGGGCATTGACCGCTGAAGAAGGAGCCCTGTCATGGATGTAACGCTCAACCTTTCGGCCAAGCTCAGCGCCTTGCAGGTCATGCAGGACGCGCCGGTCATTCCGGTGATTGTGCTCAGCGATGTCCACCAGGCCGTGCTGCTGGCCCGCGCCCTGGTGCTAGGGGGCATCCGCATGCTCGAAGTCACCCTGCGCACGCCGCAGGCGCTGGCCTGCATCGAGGCGATTGCCCGCAACGTGCCCGAAGCGGTGGTTGGCGCTGGCACGGTGCGCTCGGCCGCCGACGCCCAGGCCTGCGCCATGGCCGGCGCGCGCTTTGTCGTCAGCCCGGGCTACACCCCGGCGGTCGGCCAGGCCTGCCGCGATGCCGGATTGCCGCTGCTGCCCGGGGTGGCGACCGGCAGCGAGATCATGATGGCGCAGGAGGACGGCTTGACCGCGCTGAAATTCTTCCCGGCGCTGCAGGCCGGCGGCAGCGCCATGCTCAAGGCCTGGAGCGGGCCGTTTGGCGATGTCAAGTTCTGCCCGACCGGCGGCGTCACCCTGGCCAATGCGGCCGAATTCCTGGCGCTGCCCAATGTGGTGTGCGTCGGCGGCTCGTGGCTGACGCCAGCCGAGGTGCTGGCGCGCGGCGACTGGGCGCAGGTCACCAAGCTGGCCGCGCAGGCTTGTGGGCTGGCGCGCCATCCCGCTTGACGCAAAAAAATCCGGAAATTTTCCGGATTTTTGATCAAATCAGCTTCTCGTGCAGGCAGGTCAGGTAAAGAATGCTATTTATACGATAGCAAGCAGCAAAACAGCGACAGCCTGAATCCAAGCCGCCGGAAAACCCGGGGTCAGGCGCGCTGGATCAGCTCGATCTTGTAGCCGTCCGGATCGGTCACGAAGGCAATTACCGTGCGGCCGCCCATGACCGGGCCGGCTTCGCGGGTGGCGTTGC
>JACMQR010000367.1 GCA_014376885.1 Polaromonas sp. | reverse complement strand
GCTGGAGGCTTATTTGATTTTGGCGCTTGCCAGGGTTTTTTCGATCTGGTCCACGCCGATGGCGCCCGGCACCCGCGAGCCGTCAACGAAAAACATCGTCGGCGTGCCGGTGATCTTGTGCTTTTTGCTGAACGCCACATTGCGCTCGAGCGCGCTGGTGTCGCAGCTGGTCTTGGCGGGCGACTGGTCGCGCACCATCCAGTCGAGCCAGGCTTTGTTCCGGTCCTTGGCGCACCAGATGTTCTTTGACTTTTCCGTCGAATCCGCGCCGAGAATGGGAATCAAGAAGGTGTGGATGGTCACGTCATTCACCTGCTGCAGGTCGCGCTCAAAGCGCTTGCAGTAGCCGCAGTTGGGGTCTTCGAACACCGCCAGCCGGCGCTTGCCGGTGCCGCGCACCTGGGTGAAGGCGTCCTTGAGCGGCAGCGCCTCGAAGTCGATGGCGCTGAGTTTTTCGACCCGCTCCTCGGTCAGGTTGCGCCGCGCCCGGGTGTCGATGAGGTTGCCCTGCAGCAAAAAGTTGCCTTCGGCGTCGGTGTAGAAAATATCGCTTTCGTTGACCCGGATTTCATACAGGCCGTTCATCGGCGTCTTGCTGACCTCGTCGATTTTCGACAGCGTGGGCAGGCGTTCGGCCAGGTTCTTGCGAATCAGCGCCTCTTGCGCCAGCGCCGAGCCCAGGCTGCAGGCCAGCAGGCCGGCCAGTGCGGCGTGCTTGACGCCGGCGGTCAGTGAAAGGAAGTTCATGGGGTGCGGGTCCTTGGCGAAAGTTCGGAAAAGTTCAGGTCACAGGCCGGCGGCCTGGCGCGTCACCCAGCGCTTGAGCAGGCTGCTGCGTGAAAAGCCCTTCATGCCCCAGTTTCGCAGCATCTGCCAGCGGTCATCGGCTTGGGCAAACAGGCCATGCAGCCCGTCGGTCACCGCGCCCATGGCGGCCACATCGGCCTTGCGCGCCCGCTCGTAGCGGCGCAATAATTTTTCATCGCCCAGCGCGCGCCAGTATTCGCGCCCGGCCAGCACGCCGGCCAGGCAGGCGGCGTCAGCCAGCCCGAGGTTCAGGCCCTGGCCGGCCAGCGGATGCACCGTGTGCGCCGCGTCGCCGGCCAGCGCCCAGCCGGCGCCCACCCAGCGGTCGGCGTTGGACAGCGCCAGCGGCCAGCTGGCGCGCTCGCCGCTCAGCTGCAGGTGGCCGGTCGCCGGGCCGCAGACGGCCTGCAGGGCGGCGCAGAACGCATCGGCCGGCATGCTTTCGAGCGCCTCGGCCCGCGCCAGGGACACCGACCAGACCAGTGCTACCGAGCTGCCCTCACTGCCGCCCAGCGGCAGCAGCGCCACGATGTCGCCGCCGGCAAACCACTGGCGCGCCACGCCCTGGTGGGGCAAGGCGGCGTCGAGCCGCGCGGCAATCGCTTTTTGCGGATAGGTCTTGACGCTCCACTGCACCCCGAACTCGTCCCGGCTGATGCTTTTCTTACCTTCGCAGACGATGCTCAGCGCGGCCTTGGCCGGCCCGGCCACAAGCTCGATCTGCGGCTGGTAGCGCACCGCCTGGATCAGCTGCTGCTCGAGCGCCGGCACATCGACAATCCAGGCCAGCGCGTCTTGCGCGATGCTGTCGGCTGTGAAATCGAGCTGGCCGCCGTCGTCGCCCCAGACCTGCATGCCAGTCACCGGCGTGGCAAACGGCGCATCGGGCCAGACGCGCAATGATTCGAGCAGCGTGCGCGATGCGCTGTTCAGGGCATAGGCGCGCACATCGCCGGCAAGCGGCGCGCCGGGCGTGTC
>JACMQR010000064.1 GCA_014376885.1 Polaromonas sp. | reverse complement strand
GTTGATCGAAGGCTCGCCGCAAAACAGCGTGACCGCTGTTTCGGTGCCGGTCACGACACCGATTCCGGTGAAATAGCCGGGCGAGCCCATGGCTTACACAGCGGCTTGATACAGGACAGTGAAACCGGCGCGGTTTTGCGCTAAGGTGGCTGATGGCCCGCCATGGGTCGCATCTGCACTAAGAAGGCCTTCATGGAATTCAAGGATTACTACACCGTCATGGGCCTGGCCCGTGATGCCGCGCCTGACGAGATCAAACGCGCCTACCGCAAGCTGTCACGCAAATACCATCCCGATGTCAGCAAGGAAAAAGATGCCGACGCACGCTTCAAGCAGCTGGGCGAAGCCTACGAGGTGCTGAAAGACCCGGAAAAACGTACCGCCTACGACCAGCTGGGCCAACACTGGAAAGAAGGCCAGGACTTTCGTCCACCGCCCGGCTGGAACGCCGGCGCCGAACATGCCGGCCGCAGTGCACCGCGGGGTTTTCCGGAGGGCAACGGCGACTACAGCGACTTTTTCGAGTCGCTGTTCCGCCAGGGGTTTGCCACCGACGGCAACCCCGGAAGTTCACGCGCGGGCGCCGGCGGCCAGCGCGCCCGCTACAGCGCCGCTGGCAAAGACCGCCATGCCAAGATCCTCATTGACCTGGAAGACGCCTACAGCGGCGCCACCCGAACCATCAGCCTGCGCGTGCCCGAGATGGACGATCAGGGCCATGTCGTTCCGCGTGAGCACCAGATCAGCTTCAGCGTGCCCAAGGGCATTCGCGCCGGGCAGCATATCCGCCTGAGCGGCCAGGGCGCGCCCGGCGTTGGCGGCGGCAGTGCGGGCGACCTGTACCTTGACGTGGAATTCAACCCACACCCGCTGTTCCGCGTGGAACTGCGCGATGTTTACCTGGACCTGCCCGTGGCGCCTTGGGAAGCCGCACTGGGTGCCGATGTGCAAGCGCCCACGCCCACCGGGCGCGTCGAGGTCACGGTGCCGCCCGGCTCGGCGGCCGGACGCAAGCTGCGCGTCAAGGGACGCGGCCTGCCGGGCAGCACGCCGGGCGATTTTTACTTCGTACTGCAAATTTCCGTGCCGGCCGCAGACAGCGACAGCAACAAGGCCTTTTACGAAAGCATGGCCAGGCAGTTCAACACGTTCAAACCCAGAGCCAAACTGGAAGGCCAGCCATGACCACCGACTTCCAACTTGTACACGTCACCGGACTGATCCTCGAAGACCAGACCGAATTGAGCCTGGATGAGCTGTGCCGCGCCTGCGCCGCGCAGACCGAGCGCATTGTCGAACTGGTGGACGAAGGTTTGCTGACGCCGGCCCACAACGCGCCCGGCGAATGGCGCTTCACCGGCGTGCACGTGCAGCGCGCCCGCGTGGCGCTGCGGCTTGAAAGCGACCTGGGCGTGAACCTGGCCGGTGCGGCGCTGGCGCTGGAACTGCTGGAAGAACTGGACACGCTGCGCGCCCGCGTGCTGCGGCTCGAAGCCAGCGGCCGCTGACCGGCAGCGCGGGATTCACCAGATAAATTCCTGTCGCTCTCAGCCCGGACACCCGGAATCAATCGAGCCAGCCCGAAATGGCATGACACTTTTTATAGAAAAAAGGCCATTTGCGCTTATTGGACAAGTAGTTTCTGCTATTAAATTTATAGCAGTAAGAGACAAACGCTTACAGCGTGTGGACCAATTCACGCTTATCGTGTCGAATCACTGCCGATGATGCTTTTTTCTTCGTCGTTGTTTGTTACTTATCCGGAATTTATGAATACACACTTTTTCAATTTCGGATCGCCATGCGTCGCCACCTCTGCCCGGCTGGCGCCTGTGCTCGCACTGACGGCATTGCTATCGGCCTGTGGCGGTGGCAGCGACGGCAATACAACATTGCCGCCACCCGCCGCGCAACCTGCGTCGCCCAATCCCTCCATCGTGTCCACGGTGGCCACGCCGACCAACTATCCGCCAAACAGCGAAGAATTGTCGGCCTATCAGTTGCTTAATGCCGAGCGGGAGCGCTGCGGTTTCGGGCTGCTGGCGTCCAACATATCGCTCGACAGGGCAGCGCGCGCGCATGCCGACTACCTGATCATCAACAGCCTGAATTCGCACCTGGAAGACGCCAACCGGTTTCCGGAAGGCTTCACCGGCACCGACCCGGCCGCCCGCGTGCGGGCGCAGGGCTACACCGACCTGGGTGGCGTGACCGACGAATTCGCTTTTTTCACTTCCAGCAACGCATCGTTGCCCAAGCGCGGCATCGGCGTGCTGGGAATTCGCGCGCTGTTGAATGCGCCCTACCACCTCAACGGGCTGATGAGCGGCTACCGCGATGTCGGCGTGGCGGTGCGTTCCAGGGACGACACCGGCAAGGGCCAACCCGGTGTTTTTGTGCAGATCAACGCAGCCTACACCGCCAGCGCCGGCCCGCAAAGACTGGGCAGCAATGACGTGCAAACCTATCCCTGCGAAGGCACGGGCAGCGTGAACCCGCAGCTGAGCAATGAAACCCCCAATCCGGTACCAGGCCGCGACCTGCGCACGAAACCGCTGGGCTCTACCGTGTACATCGCGGTGCGGGAAGGAAATCGACTGGCCATTACCAGCGCAGCCATGTTCCGGGCGGCCACTGGCGAGGCCGTGGCATTGAGGGCTCCAATCACTTCAGCCAACGACCCGTACGGGCCATGCTTGACTGGCTGCTTCGGGCCACACCAGGCCTATGTCGTACCGGACGCGCCCTTGCTATCGGAGACGGGTTATACCGTGATGCTCAGTGGCACCAACAATGGCACGTCTTTCAGTCGAAATTTCACCTTTTCAACCGGCAGTGGCGGCTGAAGCCCCTGGCCTGCATTGCCATGGCAGGCATTTCCATAAAAACGTCTTTTCAGGGAATACAGGCTTGGGCTGGAGGCTGTCCAAATTTGACTGCACCTGAATTTCGGGTCTGGTCCCTATTCAAACGGACAAAATACCGGGTGCACAGCGGCCTCCAGGCAACAGACTGAAAAGCCCGGGTTTTCAATCTGCTGCTGGTGGACACACGGGCGAGCACAGCCACCGCTTTTGAGATTTCACTTGGCAGCATGACGCACTGTCAGGCACACCCGTGTTTGCTGATTTTCAAGCTCCAAAACCGCACTTGAATGTAATTCTTCATTGGCCAAGCCATTGACAGTTATTCAGTAGAACCGTCCTCACCCTGGCGGCAAGACCTACTCCGGCTAGCCCAAACCCTCAGCAGCTTCGTTGCAGGCGCTTACCGCCAGAAATGGTGGATTCTTACCTGCCCACACAAACCGGCACATTAGTCTTGAAGGCAATTTTCAACGTTCCCTGCTTTAGTTTTTATAAGTTTTTCTACCCGGACAACTTGATGATTCACCTTCTTGCCTCTGGCCTGGATGGAAAGCGGCTGCACCCGGCAGCCCGCATTCATCCGATTCATAACGATTTAATGTTCCATTGCAACGCCACGCTTGATCGTGCATGCCGGTCATGCTGGGCATAGTCATACCCGTTCACAACGAAGAGGCGTGGCTGGCCAGTTGCTTGCAGGCTGTCGCTGCGGCGGCGGCGTCGCCCAAGCTTGACAGCGAAATCGTGCATACCCTGGTCGTGCTCGACAGTTGCACCGATGGCAGCGCAAATATTGCCGCCGCCCATGGTGTTCAAACACTCCACGTGCAGGCGCGCAACGTTGGCATTGCCCGCGCAACTGGCGCACAACGCTGCCTGGACATGGGCGCGCGCTGGCTGGCATTCACCGACGCGGACACGCTGGTTTCGCCCGATTGGCTGGCGGATCAACTTGAGCAGTGCAGCGATGCAGTTTGCGGCACGGTAGCGGTCAACGACTGGAGCGGGCATTCGCCGCAACTGGCGATGCATTTCAAGACCACTTACAACGATGCGCATGGTCACCGGCATATCCACGGGGCCAACCTGGGCGTCAGCGCCCAGGCTTACCGCGATGCAGGCGGCTTTCCGCCACTGGCCTGCAGCGAAGACGTGGCGCTGGTGCATGCGCTGCAAGCCTGCGGCGCCCTGATTGCCTGGTCGGCCGCGCCACGCGTCGTGACCAGCGCCCGCAAAGATTTTCGCGCAGTTGGCGGATTTGGCGCCACTTTGCTCAACGTGTTTCCTGAATCCGGCTTGGGCGGCGAGGCGGCTGCATGCCTCTAACCGACAGCCCTGACCACGCTCTTTCCATCAGCGCGGCTGTGCCAGTCCCGTCGCATGAACTCGAGGTTGCCCAAAGTCTGCAAAAACTTGTGGCTACCGGCCAGGCCGACTTGCCTGCTCCAGGCAGCGGTCGCACGCTGGAGCGTTGGCAGGCGCTGGCACGGGTGGGTTCGCAGGACTTGTCGCTGGCCAAGTTGTTCGAGGGCCATACCGATGCGCTGGCCATCATGCGCGAACTGGGGGCACCGCCAGTTCCGCCCGGTTCAAGCTGGGGCATGTGGGCCGCCGAGCCGCCCGATGCCAAGGTGGTTTTCCTGCCGATTGGCAACGACGCTGAAAAGTCAGACGCTGATGACGGCGCGCACGGCATCTGGCTTGAGGGCCGCAAGGCCTGGTGCTCCGGCGCCAGATCGGTCTCGCATGGCCTGCTCACCGTGTGGAGCCGCGACGGCAGCGGACCTTTTCTGGCCAGCGTAGCCATGCGCCAGCCCGGCGTGCAGGTGTCCAAAGAAGTCTGGCCAGCCATTGGCATGGCGGCCAGCGCGAGCGTCGATGTGGTTTTTTCCTCCGCCCGCGCGCAACTGATTGGCCAGGCTGGCGCTTACCTGGAGCGCCCCGGTTTCTGGCACGGCGGCGCAGGCATTGCAGCCTGCTGGCTGGGCGGCGCGCATTCACTGGCGCATGCGCTGTGGCAAGCCACGTCGCAAGGCGGCCAAAGTGACAAACCCCTGCTGCGCCATATCGCCCTGGGCAAAGTTGACCTGGCGCTCCAGCACACCGCTGCATTGCTGCGCGAGGCAGCGGCCTGGATTGACGCGCATCCTGCGGCCGACGCCAGCGCGCTGGCGTTGCGGGTGCGACTGAGTGCTGAAGCCAGCGCCGAACTAGTGCTGACGCAAACCGGCCGGGCGCTGGGCGCCTCCCCTTTTTGCAAGGATGCCCGCTTTGCACGCATGGCCTGCGACTTGCCGGTGTATCTGCGCCAAAGTCATGCTGAACGCGATTTTGCGGCCCTGGGCGAACGCGCTGCCGCGGCAGAACTACAGTCATGGGCGCTGTAGTGTTCGACCGCCAGATCGCAGGCGAAGGCACGCCTGAAATCCAATGGCAGGCGTGGTCCGGCCTGGGCCAGATGCCCTTGCTGACACTGGACGACCTGGTGCCCCCGGCTTGCCGCGCCGTGGTGCTTGCGCCGCATCCGGACGATGAAGTGATTGGCTTTGGCGGCCTGCTGTCGATGCTGGCTGCGCGCGGCAGCCCCGTTCTGGTGATTGCGCTGACCGACGGCGAAGCCAGCCATCCGGGCTCACGGCAGTGGCCGCCTGCGAAGCTGGCCGAGGCCCGCATCAGCGAAAGCCTGGCGGGTCTGCGCCAGCTGGGGCTGCCACCATGCAGCCAAAACCGCCTGTCGCTGCCGGATGGCAAGCTGGCCGTTTCGGGCGATTTGCTGGCGCAGCGACTCGCCGAATTGCTCCAGCCCCGCGATGTGGTGTTTTCCACGTGGCAACTGGACGGCCATCCCGACCATGAAGCCGCTGGCCAGGTTGCCGCGCGGGTTTGCCGCCAAAGGGGCTGCCGCCATTGGCAGGCCCCGGTGTGGATGTGGCATTGGGCACGGCCTGGCGATACGCGTGTGCCGTGGCAACAGCTGCGCCGGTTGGCATTGCCTGCCAACAGCTTGCGCAACAAAGCCTTGGCTCTAGCCGCCCACCGAACCCAATTGGTGCCGCAAGACACCGGCGCACCCGCTGTGCTGCCCGGCTTTGCCTTGGCGCGAATGCAGCGTGGCTTTGAATACTTCATGCCAGTCGAGGCCACGTTGTGAACCCGGACAGAAAAGAATTCACCCAGCTGTTTGAGCGCGCAGACGATCCGTGGGGCTTCAAGACCCGCTGGTATGAGGCTCGCAAGCGCGACCTGACAGTGGCGAGCTTGCCGCGTCAGCGCTACCGGCGCGCTTACGAACCCGGTTGCGCCAACGGCGAACTGGCCGCTGCGCTGGCACCGCGTTGTGCTGAATTGCTGGTATCCGATGGCGTGCCGGCCGCGCTCGAACGCGCACGCCAGCGGCTGGAAGGCTTGGCGAATATCCGTTTTTTGCAGGGCTGGGTGCCTGACAACTGGCCAACGGGCAGTTTTGACCTGATCGTGTTCAGCGAAATCGGCTTTTACCTCGACCATGGACAACTGGCCAAACTGATTGACCAGATGAAAGCGGCACTGGAGCCTGACGGCACCTTGCTGGCCTGTCACTGGCGTCATCCCGTTGAAGGCTACGCGCTGAACGGCGACGACGTGCACCGCGCCTTGGCAGCGCAACTGGGCTGGCTCCGTCTGGCGCGGCACGAGGAAGCCGACTTTTTGTTGGAAGTGTGGTCGCCCGACCCGCGCTCGGTGGCGCAACTGGAAGGGTTTGTGGACAGTTAGGCACGCCAAATCACCGGCTGCAGGCATTGCCCTTTTTGTAGAAGGCATGCATTTGAATGACGAGTCGTGGCTGGCGCAAAGCCAAGGCTGCAACATAATCCGGCCAGCGCTGCGCCGGACATGGCGCTTTCGCCCCAAACCACACCTTCATTTCACAGGAGCCTTCATGCTCATTCTTCATGGTTACTGGCTGTCACTGGCCGCCTACCGCGTGCGCGCAGCCCTCAAGCTCAAGGGCGTGGTCTTTGAAGAACGCATGCACGACCTGTCAGCGGGCCACCACAACCTGCCAGCGTTTCGCGCCCTGAACCCGGCCGGCGCAGTGCCTGCGCTCGAAGGGGGCACGCCCGAGCCGCTGACGCAAAGCCTGGCGATCCTGGAGTGGCTGGAAGAAACCTACCCCGCCACACCGCTGCTGCCGCCCGATGCGGCCGGGCGGGCGCGTGTCCGGTCAATGTTTTTATTGGCTGCAGCCGACACCCATCCTCTGGCAGTACCACGCGTGCAAAAGCGCCTGGCCGCGCAGTTTGGCGCTGACGCCGCAGCAGGACGCGAATGGGCTGCGCACTGGTATCGCGAAGGTTTGAGCGCTTACGAAGGGCTGCTGCACGACGGCGCCACACGCTGCCACAACGAAACGCTCAGCCTGGCCGACCTGGCGCTGGCCAGCCACCTGATCGGTGCGGAACGCTTTGGAGTCGATGTGTCGGCGTTTCCCCGCGTGGCGGCTGTAGGAACATCGCTGTTTAAGTTGCCCGAGTTTGAATCGTCGCATCCACAGTATCAGGAAGGTGCCGTCGCGCCCTGAAAGTCAAGGCTCGAAAAGAGCCTGGCAGCTGCTAAATCTTATTAAAAACTGCCTCTGACGCCTGCAGGAAAAGCGCGAGCTGCTATTTATTAAATAGCAGCTCGCGCTTGTTCATAGTTCTGCCGCCGCAGCGAACTTGAAGACACCCGGCTCGTGGATCGGGTCCACATCCACAGGAATCGTGCTTTTGGGTGGAAAGCGGCCTTCGAGCAGCAGTTTGGACAGCGGGTTTTCAATCCGCTGCTGAATCGCACGCTTGAGCGGCCGGGCGCCAAACACCGGGTCAAACCCCACCTTGGCCAGTTCGGCAATCGCCGCTTCCGACACCTCCAGCGTCAGGTCCATCTTTTCAAGCCGCGCCATCAGCACCTTGAGCTGGATGCGGGCAATCGATTCGATGTTGCTGGCGTCGAGCGCGTGGAACACCACCGTCTCGTCAATCCGGTTCAGGAACTCGGGCCGGAAATAGTTTTTCAACTCGTCCGTCACCGCGTCCTTGATCTCTTCATACGGCTGGCCGACCATCGACTGGATGATGGGCGAACCGATGTTGCTGGTCATGACGATCACCGTGTTCTTGAAGTCCACCGTGCGCCCTTGGCCATCGGTCAGCCGGCCATCGTCCAGCACCTGCAGCAAAACGTTGAACACGTCCGGATGCGCTTTTTCCACCTCGTCGAGCAGCAGCACACTGTAGGGCTTGCGGCGCACCGCCTCGGTCAGGTGGCCTCCTTCCTCGTAACCGACATAGCCCGGCGGCGCGCCGATCAGGCGGGCGACCGAATGCTTTTCCATGAACTCGCTCATGTCGACCCGGATCAGGTGGTCTTCGCTGTCGAACAAAAAGCCGGCCAGCGCCTTGCACAATTCGGTCTTGCCGACGCCCGTGGGGCCGAGGAATAGAAAACTGCCGGTGGGGCGGTTCGGGTCCGACAGGCCCGAGCGCGAGCGGCGGATGGCGTTGGCGACCGCGCCGATCGCTTCTTCCTGGCCGACAACCCGCTGGCGCAGCTTGCCTTCCATCTGCAGCAGCTTGTCCTTTTCGCCCTGCATCATCTTGGCCACCGGAATGCCTGTGGCGCGGCTGACAACCTCGGCGATTTCCTCGGCGCCGACCTGGGTGCGCAGCAGCCGGGGCTTGTCGCCCACGCCTTTGTTCTCTTCGGTATCCTGCGCTTCCTTGAGCCGCTTTTTCAGCTCGGGCAGCTTGCCATACTGCAACTCGGCCACCTTGTTAAAGTCGCCCTTGCGGGTAAAGCCTTCGATCTGGGTGTTGATGCTGTCAATTTCTTGCATCACATCCTTGGAGCCGAGCGCCTGGGCTTTTTCGGCCTGCCAGATTTCGTCCAGGTCGGCGATTTCTTTGTCGAGCTTGACGATTTCCTCCTCGATCAGGCCAAAACGCTTTTGCGACGCCTCGTCTTTTTCGCGGCGCACGGCTTCGCGCTCGATCTGCAGCTGGATCAGGCGGCGATCGAGCCGGTCCATGACTTCGGGCTTGGAGTCGATCTCGATCTTGACCTTGGCGGCGGCCTCGTCGATCAGGTCGATGGCCTTGTCGGGCAAAAACCGGTCGGTGATGTAGCGGTGGCTCAGCTCGGCCGCCGCGACGATGGCCGGGTCGGTGATCTGCACGCCGTGGTGGGTTTCGTACTTTTCCTGCAGGCCGCGCAAAATGGCAATGGTCGCTTCGACCGTCGGCTCGCCGACCAGGATTTTCTGGAAGCGGCGCTCCAGCGCGGCGTCTTTTTCAATGTACTTGCGGTACTCGTCGAGCGTCGTCGCGCCGACGCAGTGCAGCTCGCCGCGCGCCAGGGCGGGTTTGAGCATGTTGCCGGCGTCCATCGCGCCCTCGGCCTTGCCGGCGCCGACCATGGTGTGCAGCTCGTCGATGAAGACAATCGTCTGGCCCTCGTCCTTGGCCAGCTCGCTGAGCACGGTTTTCAGCCGCTCCTCGAACTCGCCGCGAAATTTGGCACCGGCCAGCAGCGCGGCCATGTCCAGGCTGAGCACGCGCTTGCCCTTGAGCGAGTCGGGCACCTCTCCGGCGACGATGCGCTGGGCCAGGCCTTCGACAATCGCGGTCTTGCCGACGCCGGGCTCGCCGATCAGCACCGGGTTGTTCTTGGTGCGGCGCTGCAGCACCTGGATGGCGCGGCGGATTTCATCGTCGCGGCCGATCACTGGGTCGAGCTTGCCCAGGCGGGCGCGCTCGGTCAGGTCCATGCAGTATTTCTTCAGGGCTTCGCGCTGGCCCTCGGCATCGGCATTATTGACATTCTGGCCGCCGCGCACCGCATCGATCGCCGCTTCCAGCGCCTTGCGGCTCAGGCCGTTTTCCCGGGCGATTTTGCCGATATCGGCTTTGGAATCGGTCAGGGCCAGCAAAAACAGCTCGCCGGCAATGAACTGGTCGCTTCGCTTGAGGGCTTCTTTTTCAGTGGCTTGCAGCAGCCGGGCCAGGTCCTGGCCGACCTGGACCTGGTCCTGGCCCTGAACCTGCGGCAGTTTCTTGACCGCCGCGTCAGCCGCCTGCGCCAAGCCATTGACATTCACCCCGGCCCGCTCCAGCAGCGCGCGCGGACCGTCCTCTTGGCGCAGCATCGCGGCCAGCAGGTGCGCCGGCTCGATGTAGCCGTGGTCGCTGCCCAGCGCCAGCGACTGGGCATCGCTCAGGGCTTCCTGGAACTTGGTGGTGAGTTTGTCTTGTCGCATGGTTTCTCCGGTAGAACTTGGTTCAATTCAGACCCTGCCAAGCTGGGGGCTTTTACGGCACTTTGCAAGCCGCGCCAACGCCAAGGAGCAGCCCAGTGCGGCGTGAGCTTGACGCAGGTCAAGTCCGCAGATGCTGCAATTCAGGCGTTTGAAACGCGAAGGCCCCATTTGGCCAGGGCTGCATCGTCGCTGATGCGCGCATCGACCCAGCGCGCGCCGTCTGGCGTTTGCTCCTTTTTCCAGAACGGCGCCTGGGTTTTCAGGTAATCCATCAGGAATTCGCAAGCCTTGAAGCTCTCGCCCCGGTGCGCCGAGGTGACGGCGACCAGCACCACCTGGTCCAACGGCTGGAGCAGTCCGACGCGGTGGACCACCCGGGCGGCAAAGATGTCAAAGCGCACAAAAGCCTCGTCGATCATCGCCTCGATGGCTTTTTCGGTCATGCCGGGGTAATGCTCAAGCTCCATGCTGCTGACGCTCAAGCCGTCGTTGCGGTCGCGCACCGTGCCGGTGAAGGTGCAGACGGCGCCGACGCGCTTGTCGCCGTGGCGCAACGTGTCCACTTCCTCGGTCAGGTTGAAGTCGCCGGTCTGGATGCTGACGCGCGCTGTTGCCATGCGGTTCAGCCGCCGGTCACAGGCGGAAAAAAGGCGACTTCGCAGCCGTTGGTGAGCAGCGTAGCCTCGTCGCTCATCACCTGGTCGACCGCCATGCGAACGGCCTTGCCGCGCGCCAGGCTGGCCGCATGCGCCGGGCTTTGCACCAGCAGTTCATCGCGCAGCTCCGCCAGCGTGGCAGCCCAGGTTTCACGCTGTTCACTGCCCTGCCCGATGGCTTCGCGGATCGAGGCAAAGTACCTGACGGTGACGTTCATGGGGCCAGGTCCTTCACGACAGCAGGGCCGAAAACGGCAGGAAGCGCACCGTGTCGCCACGGGCGATGGTTTGGCCCGCCGGGTTGTCCACCAGCCCGTCGGCCCAGACGGCCGAGGTGAGCACGCCCGAACTCTGGTTGTCAAACAAATCGAGCCCGCCGGCCGGATTGAGCCGGGCACGCAGGAATTCACGGCGCTTGTCAGCCTTGGCCCAGGCAAAGTCAGCGCGCACTGGTATGGCTTGCGGCGCGACATCCACCGCGCCCTGCAGCCTGAGGATGAACGGCCGCACCAAAAGCACGAAGGTCACAAAACTGGACACCGGGTTGCCCGGCAGGCCGATGAAGTGGGCCGCACCAATTTTCCCGCAGGCAAACGGCTTGCCCGGCTTGATAGCGATCTGCCACAGCTTGAGCTCGCCCAGGGTCTGCACCGCCGGCTTGACATGGTCTTCCTCGCCCACCGACACGCCGCCGCTGGTCAGGATCAGGTCATGGTGGCCGCTGGCGCCGCTGAACGCCTGCACCGTCGCGTCCAGCCGGTCGGGCACGATACCCAGGTCGCTCACCGTGCAGCCCAGGCGCTGCAGCAGCGCTTTGAGGAAAAACCGGTTGGAGTTGTAGATCGCTCCCGGCAGCATGTCGGCAGGCGCCACCTCGCCCGGCATGGCCAGTTCGTCGCCGGTCGACAGCAGGGCGACGCGTACGCGCCGCGCCACCTGCAGTTGCGCAAAACCGATGCTCGCAGCCAGCCCCAGCGACGCCGGGCTCAGGCGTTCGCCGCTGTGCAGCACAACCGCGCCGCTGGCGACGTCTTCGCCATGCCGGCGAATCCATTGGCCGGGCCGGGGCTGAACCCGGATGAAAACGCCGCCGTCGACCGCTTCACAGTCTTCCTGCATCACCACCGCATCGGCCCCGGGCGGCATGGGCGCGCCGGTGAAGATGCGCGCTATCGAAACCGGCGCGAGCAACTGGCCACTGCTACCAGCCGCAATTCGCTGGCTGACCTGCAGGCGCGTGTCCGCACCCTGCCAGTCGCTGCAGCGCACTGCATAGCCGTCCATGGAACTGTTGTCATGCGCCGGAACGTCCAGGCCGGAGCGCAGGTCCTGGGCCAGCACCCGGCCATCGGCATCAAAGGTCGACACGCATTCCGAATGCGCCAGAGGCGCGGCAAGGACCAGCAATTCGGCCAGCGCCTGGTCAAGCGGCTTCAGGGGCGTGGGCGGCGGCCGCGCGGCGGCCGAACCGCTGGCAGGCAAAGAAACAGGGTCAAGGGGACTCATGGCAAAAGATCTGAACAGGTGAAAACAGCTTGAAGGCGGCTCAGCCGAACCGGTTTTCAAACGAATAGCAAAAGCGCTGCTGATTGTTCACCAGGAAATCGGCCACGGCGTCGGCGTCGTTCAAATCCAGCACCGGGCGCAGGGTTGCCACCGGCAGCTGGCCGGGGGAGTCGGTGGCGATGGCCACCACGAGATCATCGTCCGGGTAGCGGTTGGGCTTGCCGGAGGCGGCGCGCCAGATTTCGATTTTCGGCACGTCGCTGCGCTTGAACCCCTCAACCAGCACCCAGTCCACCCCGCCATGCAGCTCGGCAATTAGCTGGTGCACCGTCAGCTCGGACGGCTGCTCGAACTCGCGCATCAGCGCCAGGCGGTTTTGCGACGCCACCACGACCTCGAACGCGCCTGCTCCCCGGTGCCGGAACGTGTCTTTGCCGGGATGGTCGATGTCGAATTTGTGGTGCGCATGCTTGACCACCGACACCCGCAGGCCGCGCTGCTTGAGCGCCGGAATCAGCTTTTCGACCAGCGTGGTTTTGCCCGATCCGGAATAGCCGGCGAAACCCACCACCTTCATGCCCATTGCTTCCGCCTATTTTTGCTATTCAATAAATAGCTGCCCATGCCTGTGCAGCAAGCACAAAGCACCGATTTAGTCCACATTTTGCATGATGTAGCGCTGAATCGAGGCCGCATCGGCCGGCAGCCGCGCAAACCGCTTGGGCAAGGCCTCGATGCCCTCGAATCCGGCGGGCCGCATCGGCGACCTGCCCAGCGCCTCCTCGATCGTCGCCGCGAACTTGATCGGCAGGGCGGTTTCCAGCACGATCATCGGCACGCCGGCCTGCATCTGCTCGCGCGCCACCTTCACGCCATCGGCCGTGTGGGTGTCGACCATTGCGCCAAAGCGCGCCCAGGTGTCGCGAATCGTTGCCAGCCGGTCGGCGTGGGTGCTCTTGCCGCTGGCAAAGCCAAAGCGGCTGGCCGCCATGGTGAACGCCGGGTCGCTGGCCAGTTCGAAACAGCCCTGGCTGGAAATCTGGTCATGGAACAGCGCGCGCGTCTTGCCGCCGTCCCGCCCCAGCAGGTCGAACACGAAGCGCTCGAAGTTCGACGCCTTGGAGATGTCCATCGACGGGCTGGAGGTTTCATGCGTGTCGGCGCTTTGGCGCACCCGGTAAACGCCGGTGCGAAAGAACTCGTCGAGCACATCGTTCTCGTTGGTCGCCACCACCAGCCGGTCGATCGGCAGGCCCATCATGCGCGCCACATGGCCGGCGCAGACATTGCCGAAATTGCCTGATGGCACGGTGAAGCTGACTTTTTCTTCGCTCGTCCGGGTGGCTTGAAAGTAGCCGGCGAAGTAGTACACCACCTGCGCCATCAGGCGCGCCCAGTTGATCGAGTTGACCGTGCCGATCCGGTACCGGCGCTTGAACGCCAGGTCGTTGGACACCGCCTTGACGATGTCCTGGCAGTCGTCGAACACGCCGTCGATCACGATGTTGTGGATGTTCTCGTCCTGCAGGCTGAACATCTGCGCCTGCTGGAACGGGCTCATGCGGCCGTTGGGCGAAAGCATGAAAACGCGCACGCCCTGCTTGCCGCGCATGGCGTATTCGGCCGCGCTGCCGGTGTCGCCGCTGGTGGCGCCCAGAATGTTCAGCGCTTCGCCGCGCCGCGCCAACTCGTACTCGAACAGGTTGCCCAGCAACTGCATCGCCATGTCCTTGAAGGCCAGCGTCGGGCCGTTGGACAGCGCCTGCAGATGCAAGCCGTCGCCAAGAGGGCGCAGCGGCACGATTTCCGGGCTGCCGAAAACGTCCTCGGTGTAGGTCTTGAGGCATATCGCCTTCAGGTCGGCGGCGGGAATGTCGTCGATGTACAGCGACAGCACCTCGAAAGCCAGTTCGGCATAGCTCAGGCTGCGCCACTTGGCGAGCATGGCATCGTTGACCTGCGGATAGTGTTCGGGCAGGTAAAGCCCGCCGTCAGGCGCCAGGCCCTCCAGCAGGATGTCGCAAAAGCGCTTGCGCTCGGGCGGATTGCCGGTGGAGGCGCGGGTAGAGAGGTAGTGCATCAGGCGAGTTCTTCCTTGCGGATGCGGGTGATCGGCGCCAGTACGGTGGCCAGGGCCTGCATCTGCGCCAGGGCGTCGTTCATCCGGGCTTCGACACAGTCGTGCGTCAGGATGACCAGGTCGGTCTGGGTCGAGCCTTCGCCGCCCACCTCGTCGGCTTCGCGCTGCAGCACGGCGTCGATACTGATGCCCAGCGACGCCAAGATGCCGGTGACGCTGGCCAGCACGCCGGCCTCGTCGGCGACCTTCAGGCGCAGGTAATAGCTGGTGACGATGTCGGACATCGGCACGATGGCCAGGTCGCTCATCGCGTCAGGCTGGAAAGCCAGGTGCGGCACCCGGTGCCCGGGGTCTGCCGTGTGCAGCCGGGTGATGTCCACCAGGTCGGCAATCACCGCGCTGGCCGTCGGCTCGCTGCCGGCACCCTTGCCGTAGTACAGCGTTGTGCCGACAGCGTCGCCATGCACCACGACGGCGTTCATCGCGCCTTCGACATTGGCCAGCAGGCGTTTGGCCGGAATCAAGCTGGGATGCACGCGCAGCTCAATGCCGCCGGCCACGCGCTTGGTGATGCCCAGCAGCTTGATGCGGTAGCCGAGTTGCTCGGCATAGCGAATGTCCTGCGCCGCCAGGCCGGTGATGCCCTCGACATACGCCTTGTCGAACTGCACCGGGATGCCAAAGGCAATGGCGCTCATCAAGGTCGCCTTGTGCGCCGCATCCACGCCCTGGATGTCGAATGTCGGATCGGCCTCGGCATAGCCCAGCCGCTGCGCTTGCTGCAGCACGGCCGCAAAATCCAGCCCCTTGTCGCGCATTTCGGACAGGATGAAGTTGGTCGTGCCGTTGATGATGCCGGCAATCCACTGGATGGAGTTGGCGCTCAGCCCCTCGCGCAGCGCCTTGATGATCGGGATGCCGCCGGCCACCGCCGCTTCAAAAGCGACCATCACGCCCTTGCGCTGGGCCGCCGCGAAAATCTCGGTGCCATGCACGGCGAGCAGCGCCTTGTTGGCCGTCACGACATGCTTGCCCGACTCGATGGCTTCGAGCACCAGCGCCTTGGCAATGCCATAGCCACCGATGAGTTCGATGACGATGTCGATGTCCGGGCTGGCAACCACCAGGCGCGCATCGTCAACAACCTGCACATCTTCGCCCACCAGGGCCTGGGCCCGCGCCATGTCGAGGTCGGCGACCATGGTGATCTCGATGCCGCGGCCGGCGCGGCGGCGAATTTCTTCCTGATTTCGCCTGAGCACATTGAAGGTGCCGCTGCCCACGGTTCCCAGGCCCAGAAGGCCCACCCGGATCGGGCTTAGATTCATTGTCGTTTTAAGGTTCACCTGAGGTCCTGCTGTTTGGTTGTTGGGCGTTGATGTCGCGAAAAGCGCCGCCGTCCCGTTGAAAACGAAGCGTCGGGCACACGCACTCAAATCAGCTTGTTGCGGTATTTTTCAAGAAACAGGGCAATGCGGCCAATGGCTTCGCGCAGGTCTTCTTCATGCGGCAAAAAGACAATGCGGAAATGGTCGGGTGCGGCCCAGTTAAAGCCGGTGCCCTGCACCAGCATGACCTTGGTTTCCCTGAGCAGCTCAAGGAAGAACTGCCGGTCGTCGGTGATCGGATAGACCTCCGGGTCGAGCCGGGGAAACATGTACAGCGCGGCGCTCGGCTTGACACAACTGACGCCCGGAATGGCGGTGATCAGCTCATACGCCAGGTCGCGCTGGCGCCGCAACCGCCCGCCCGGGCCGGTCAGGTCGTTGATGCTCTGGTAGCCGCCCAGGGCCGTCTGAATCGCCCACTGGCCCGGCACGTTGGAGCACAGCTTCATGTTGGCCAGCATGTTCAGGCCCTCGATGTAGTCCTGCGCCCTTTTCTTGGGGCCCGACACCACCAGCCAGCCCGCCCGGTAGCCGCAGGAGCGGTAGCTCTTGGACAGCGAATTGAAGGTCAGCGTCAGCACATCGGTGGACAAGCTGGCCAGCGCCGTATGCCGGGCGCCGTCGTACAGCACCTTGTCATACACCTCGTCAGCCAGAATCACCAGGTTGTGTTCGCGGGCAATCTCGACAATGCTTTTCAGCAGCGCATCCGAATACAGCGCGCCGGTCGGGTTGTTCGGGTTGATGACAACGATGCCCTTGGTCCGGGGCGTGATCCTGGCGCGGATGTCATCAAGGCTGGGCATCCAGCCATTGGCTTCATCGCACAGGTAATGCACCGGCGTGCCGCCGGCCAGACTGACCGATGCGGTCCACAGCGGGTAATCGGGCGACGGCAGCAGCAACTCGTCGCCGTTGTCGAGCAGCGCATTGGTGGCCATGGAAATCAGTTCGCTGGCGCCATTGCCCAGGTAGATGTCGTCGAGCATCACGCCTTTGATGCCCTGCTTTTGCGTCTCGTGCATCACCGCCTTGCGCGCCGCAAAAATGCCCTTGCTGTCCGAATAACCCGCCGACGCGGGCAAATTACGGATCATGTCTTGCTGGACTTCCTCGGGCGCGTCGAAGCCGAACACCGCCAGGTTGCCCAAATTGAGCTTGATAAGCTTTTGGCCTTCCTCTTCCATCTGCTTGGCCGCATCCATGATCGGCCCACGAATGTCGTAGAGCACGTTGGCCAGCTTGGCAGACTTGGTAATCGGTTTCATGTCGCTTTCCGGGGTCATGTTGGGTGGGGCCGCTTCGGCTTGGTGACGGGTTCAAGGCCAAGCACCGCTGCAGATATGGCAGGCTAAAGCGGAACCTATAATTTGACCACATAAACTACTGGCATCAGCCCGTAATCAACTGGCTGATGCTGCTGCTTAAAGGCAGTCCGAGTCAGTCCAAAACCATGAGTGCCGCATGAAACTCCAGCCCGACCGCCTCGAAGTTCAATCCATCTTGGCCTACGGTGCCGGGTGGGTCGGCCTTGGCAACAACGGCGTTGCCGAAAAAATCGACTACAGCGTTGTCATCGGGTCGCGTGGCGAGAAGTTTGCTTGGCAGGGGTCCCGCTTTGAAGACCTCACAGCAGAGCATTTTGAGCTGTTAGCAAATCTCAAACCAGAGCTCGTCATCTTCGGCAGTGGTACCCGCCTGCGGTTCGCGCCTGCGCTGCTGCTTCGCCATTTGATGGCTGCCCGAATCGGCATTGAAACCATGGACACCCTGGCCGCCTGCCGGACCTACAACATTTTGGCCGGCGAAGGCCGCCATGTCGTCGCAGCTTTGCTGATTGAGCCGGATGCTGCCTGAGTGCTGCAGGCAGCGTCTTTCAGGCTAAAATATAGGGTTGCATTTGGCACCGCACCCAGCGACACTTTTTCGGCTTCACTGGCAAAGGCCGCGGCTAATTACAACTATTTTCGTCAGGGTTCCTCAAGTATGGCTGTTGTCGTCAATAAACCTCTTCCTGAATTTGAAGCGCTCGCGACCGGCGGCCTCAAAGTTTCCAACCAAACGCATCTCGGCAAAGTGGTCGTGCTGTTTTTCTACCCCAAAGATAACACTCCGGGCTGCACCACAGAAGCCATGCAGTTTCGCGATCACCACAAGGATTTTATCAAGGCAGGCGCAACAGTCTTTGGTGTTTCGCGGGACAACATGCGGTCGCATGATGAATTCAAGTCCAAGCTTGAGCTTCCGTTTGAATTGATTGCCGACACTGAAGAAAAAATGTGTCACATGTTTGGCGTTGTCAAAAACAAAATCATGTACGGTAAAAAAGTCAAGGGCATTGAACGCAGCACTTTTTTGGTGGGTCCTGACGGGTTGCTGAAAGAAGAATGGCGCGGTTTGAAGGTTCCCGGTCATGTGGAGGAAGTGCTCAAAGCCGTTAAAGGCCTTAAGAAAGAAACCTGAAACCAGTGCTGCCCAGCGGAGATTTCTTTTGGGTTGTGCATAATGAAGCGATGCAATCGATACCAGTGACCATGCTCAAAAAAAGCCGCCCGGCCCCGAGGCGGCTTTTTTATTTCTGAAACGCTATTTAGGAAATCTCCAGCACTATGCCTCTGCCTCCCGCTCCCACCAAACGCGCCGCACTACTCTCACCTGCGGAGCTCGACGCGCCGGCGCACACACTGCCGAAAACTCCGCGCAAGACAGCCAAGATCAGTGAATCCCTCTCTCAGGCGGTTGTCGTCAAACCTAAAGCAGGACGGTCGTCCAAAAATCGCGACCAATCCGATGCACGCGCCGATGAAAATATATTGGTCGCAATAGCGCCGATGGTGGCCAGCTCTCCAAAAGAGAGCGTTATGGAAATAAAGACAGCGTTCAGACCCAAAAAAACCAAATCGTCCGGGCCCACCAAACTGTTTGTTCTTGACACCAATGTCCTCATGCACGATCCGATGTGCTTATTTCGTTTTGAAGAGCACGACATTTTTCTGCCGATGATCGTGCTGGAAGAGCTGGATGGCCATAAAAAAGGAATGACTGAAGTGGCTCGTAACGCCCGTCAAACCAGCCGTTCGCTGGACGCGCTAGCAGGCGCAAGTGGTGCAGACATTGCCTTGGGCCTGAAACTCAACACGACCGGCCACCGTGAATCGGGTGGTTCTTTGTTTTTTCAAACCAAGGTGCTTGACTACAGCCTGCCAACTAGCCTGCCCCAAGGCAAAGCAGACAACCAGATCCTTGGCGTCGTCGAGGCACTTCGTAAGGAGAACGCGCCGCGCGAGGTAGTCTTGGTGTCCAAGGATATCAATATGCGTGTCAAGGCACGTGCGCTAGGCCTAGCCACTGACGACTACCAGAACGACAAAGTGCTGGAAGACGGGGACCTGCTGTATTCGGGTTCGCTGGCATTGCCGCTAGATTTCTGGACACGCCAGAGCAAAACGATTGAAAGCTGGCAGCAAGGCATTTATACGTTTTACCGCATTACCGGCCCGATTGTGTCCAGCCTGCTGATCAACCAGTTCGTGTTTTTTGAATCTCCAGGGGAGCCGTCACTTTACGCACGTGTCACTGAAATTCAAGCAAAAACAGCAGTTTTGAAGACGCTGAAGGACTACACCCACCTGAAAAATTCGATCTGGGGTGTGACGATGCGCAACCGCGAGCAAAACTTTGCCATGAATTTGTTGATGGACCCAGAGGTTGACTTTGTCACATTGGCTGGCACTGCAGGCACCGGAAAAACCTTGATGGCCTTGGCCAGTGGCCTGACTCAGGTGCTTGATGACCGCCGCTACACTGAAATCATCATGACCCGCGCCACCGTGTCGGTTGGAGAAGACATTGGCTTTCTGCCAGGAACCGAAGAAGAAAAGATGGGGCCATGGATGGGCGCACTGGATGACAACCTTGAAGTGCTGGGCAAAACGGATGGCGGCTCGGGCGAATGGGGTCGCGCTGCAACCAACGAGTTGATCCGGTCGAGAATCAAGGTCAAAAGCATGAACTTCATGCGAGGCAGGACGTTTTTAAACAAGTACGTCATCATCGATGAAGCCCAGAATCTCACGCCAAAACAGATGAAAACGCTGATCACCCGCGCTGGCCCCGGCACCAAAATTGTCTGCATGGGAAACTTGGCACAAATTGACACGCCATATCTGACCGAAGGTTCTTCAGGCATGACATTTGCTGTGGACCGCTTCAAGGGCTGGCCGCACGGAGGACACATCACCCTGGCGCGAGGCGAGCGCTCGCGCTTGGCGGATTT
>JACMQR010000063.1 GCA_014376885.1 Polaromonas sp. | reverse complement strand
GCTGTAATAGATGTTCTTGCCCTGGCGCCGCGTGGTGACCACGCCTTCGGCGCGCAGCACGCCAAGCTGCTGCGACAGCGTCGGCTGGCGGATGCCCAGTTGCGACTCCAGCTCGCTGACGCACCTCTCGCCTTGCGAGAGCTGGCACAGCAGCAGCAGCCGGTCTTCGTTGGCCAGCAATTTCAGGGCGGCAACCGCCTGGGCGGCGGCGCGGCGCAAAGCTTCGGTGTCGATCACGGGGTGGGGGCTGGTCATCAAGGGGCCATCAGCGTTTAAATTGACATTATTCTATCAATAAATATAATGTTAGTAAACATACTGAAAGAACTTCGTGGCCCCGTGCCGCGCGCCAGCAATCTCCATGTGAAAGACGGCATTGGCGAAGAAGAATTCGTCGCCCTGCGCCGTGCCCGCGATGCGACGCTGGAGATGCCGACGCTGATCCTGCCGGCGATCCAGGTGAATGTGCGCGCCGGGCAACTGCCGCCGCCAGAGGCCAACGGCATTGCCTACCTGCGCATTCCGCCCAATGCCCTGCCGGTGCGGCGCTGAGCCGGCCGGCGGTCACAATCTGGCCCATAGTTCACTTGCCCCTCAAAATCCATGACCCCACCTGCTTGCCTGCGCCCCGGGCTGTACGACGCCGCCATTGTCGATCTGGACGGCACCCTGGTCGACACCCTGGGCGACTTTGTGGCGGCGCTTCGCCTGACGCTGGCCGAGGTGCTGCCCGGGGAAGCGGCCGGCGAAACGCTCGATGCCGCCAGCGTCGGCCCGCTGGTCGGCAAGGGCTCCGAGCATCTTGTCAAATCGGTGCTCAATCATGTGCTGGTGCTTTCTGGGCGGACATGTTCTGCTATTGATTCGGAAGCGCTCTATGGCCGCGCCCAGGCCAGCTACCAGCGGCACTATGCGGCTGTCAATGGCCGGCATTCCGCGCTGTACCCCGGTGCTCTGGAGGGCTTGGTCCATTTGCGGCAAAGCGGCGTGCGGCTGGTGTGCCTGACCAACAAGCCGCTGGCCTTTGCGCGCGTCCTGCTCAGGCAAAAAGAGCTGGACGGATTTTTTTGCGAGGTGTTCGGCGGCGATTCGTTCGAGCGCAAAAAGCCCGATCCGCTGCCGCTGGTGAAAGCCTGCGAGTTTTTAGGCACGCTGCCGGCCCGCTCCCTGATGATCGGCGACTCCAGCAACGACGCCCGGGCGGCGCGGGCGGCCGGCTGCCCGGTGCTGCTGGTGACCTATGGCTACAACCACGGCGAGCCGGTGCGCGCGGTCGATGCCGATGGCTTCATCGATTCGCTGGCCGAGCTGCACCAGCTGCTGCCCACCGGCTGACCGGCCAGTGCGCCGCCCGGGAGGCGCCCTTGCTTTGCCCCTGCTCAGGACAACTTGCCGAGCAGCGCCTCCTTGAGTTTCCAGTCGGCCGGATTCTGGCCAATCCAGATGCGCAGCATGGCGTTGTAAAACTCCGCTTCCTTGATCGGTTCGCCCTGCGCCTTGCCCTTGACCGTGATCACCGTGCCGGTGCCCGGAATCCAGTCAATGGTGAAGCCTTCGTTGGCGGCTATTTTTTTCTGGTCGGCAAACACCTGGCCCATGCGCATCAATCCCGGAATCAGCTTGGACATCTCGTTTTTAGGCACATTTTCTTCAAATGCCTTGGTAAAGCTTTTGCCCAGCTCGTTGGAGTCGATGTCGCGCAGCAGCGTGATGCCGATGCGTTTGGTGCCCGGGGCGCGGTAGGCTTCTTCCGGGGTGTCGGCTCTTTTGTCCAGGTAAAGTGCCGCGACATACACCTTGAAGACGGCCTTGTAGCGAATTCCGGCGCCATTGAGCTGAAGTTTTGAGCCGGCCACCTCTACCGGATCGGCCAGCTTGACGCCCGCCACCTCCATCGGTGCCGCAAAGGCGCTGGCCGCCATCATCCAGCCCGCCAGCGCCGCTAGGTATCGAGTTGTCAGGCTCATGAATCAGTCCTCTTGAAAATTAAAAAAATAGCACATGCGTTCGTTTCCCGCCTTATTTGAAGTCCGAACCGGCCGCCGCGCAACCGGGGTTTTCCATGGCTGCGACTGGCCAGACGCCATGGCGGGTGACTTTTCGTCGCCCACTTAGCGGCGGCCTCGGTTTGCTACACTTTGGCCAGAATGTTCATTCAACACCTCGTTCAAGCAATCGATGTCCGCCGGGGAGCCGGAGCGGGGCCCTGGCGGTCCTGCCACCGACGCCGCGCTTGAGGCGCCTGCCGGGTCCAGCGTCCCGGGCCGGCGCCCAGCCTACTTGATCCCGCGTGAATTGATGCGCTTTTGCAAACTGCAAAAGCACCCCGGCCCCCGTATTTCGGGCGCGGTTTGAATGATGAAAGGCGGCACCTTCAGTGCTTGATGCCTTTCGGCAAAGGAATCCAGTGATGACCGAACTTGAATTTAAAAGCCTTGCCGCGCAGGGCTACAACCGCATTCCGCTGATGCTCGAAGCATTTGCCGACCTGGAAACCCCGCTGTCGCTCTACCTCAAGCTGGCCCATGCCCGGGACGGCGGAAAATTCAGCTTTTTGCTCGAATCGGTGGTCGGCGGCGAGCGCTTCGGGCGCTACAGCTTCATCGGCCTGCCGGCGCGAACGTTGCTGCGCGCCTCGGGCTTTGGCCCAGGGGCGCTGACCGAGGTGGTGACCGACGGCCAGGTGGTCGAGACCTCCAGCGCCAATCCGCTGGACTTCGTCAGCGACTACCAGCGGCGCTTCAAGGTCGCGCTGCGCCCCGGGCTGCCGCGTTTTTGCGGCGGCCTGGCGGGTTACTTTGGCTATGACGCGGTGCGTTATATCGAGAAAAAACTCGAAGGCACCTGCCCGCCGGACACGCTGGGCTGCCCCGACATCTTGCTGCTGCAGTGCGAAGAGCTGGCGGTCATCGACAACCTGTCGGGCAAGCTCTACCTGATCGTCTATGCCGACCCGACCCGCCCCGAGGCCTATGCGAACGCCAAAAAGCGCCTGCGCGACCTCAAGGAGCAGCTCAAGTACTCGGTCAGCGCGCCGATTGTCAAGCCAAGCCAGGCCCATCCGGCCGAGCGCGAGTTCGCCAAGGCCGACTACCTTGCCGCCGTCGAGCGCGCCAAGCGCCTGATCGAAGGCGGCGATGTCATGCAGGTGCAGGTCGGCCAGCGCATCAAAAAGCGCTACACCGAGTCGCCGCTGAGCCTGTACCGCGCGCTGCGCTCGCTCAACCCGTCGCCCTACATGTACTACTACCACTTCGGCGACTTCCATGTGGTGGGTGCATCGCCCGAGATCCTGGTGCGCCAGGAGCAGGTGGAGCAAGGGCAAAAGGTCACGATTCGGCCCCTTGCCGGCACGCGGCCGCGCGCCTCGTCGCCAGAAGCCGACAAGGCGGCCGAGCACGAACTCGTCAACGACCCGAAAGAGCGCGCCGAGCATGTCATGCTGATCGACTTGGCGCGCAACGACATCGGGCGCATCGCCCGCACCGGCTCGGTGAAGGTGACCGAGGCGTTTGCCGTCGAGCGCTACAGCCATGTGATGCACATCGTCAGCAATGTCGAGGGCATTCTGGAGGGCGGCATGACCAGCATGGACGTGCTCCGGGCGACCTTTCCGGCCGGCACCCTGACCGGCGCGCCGAAGGTGCATGCGATGGAGCTGATCGACCAGCTCGAGCCGACCAAGCGCGGGCTGTACGGCGGCGCCTGCGGCTACCTCAGCTTTGCCGGCGACATGGATGTGGCGATTGCGATTCGTACCGGCATCATCAAGGACCAGGTGCTGTATGTGCAGGCCGCCGCCGGGGTGGTGGCCGACTCGGTGGCCGAGCTGGAATGGAAAGAAACCGAAGCCAAGGCGCGCGCCCTGCTGCGTGCCAGCGAGCTGGTCGAAGAAGGACTGGAGTAAGCCATGACACTGATTCACCCGGTCGAGCACTGCTGCAGCATGGCCGACGTACGCCGCAACATCGACGCCCTGGATGCGCGCATCGTCGCGCTGATGGCCGAGCGCAGCGGCTACATGACCCAGGCCGCACGCATCAAGCATGACCCGGCCCAAATCCATGACCAGGCGCGCATCGACTTCATCGTGCAGCGGGTCAAGGCCATGGCGACGGCGCAAGGCGCGCCTGCAGCCGTCATCGAGGCCGCCTACCGCGCCATGATTGACGCATCCATCGAATTTGAGCGCGGCGAATTCCAGCGCCTGCGCCAGGAAGGCTGAGCCATGTCCCGCATGAAACTTTTGATGATCGACAACTACGACAGTTTTACCTACAACATCGTGCAGTATTTTGGCGAGCTGGGCGCCGAGGTGGCGGTGTTTCGCAACGACGAGATCACGCTGGCCGACATTGCCGCGCGGCTGGACGCCGGGCAGCTCGACCGCCTGGTGGTGTCGCCCGGCCCGTGCTCGCCCGCCGAGGCCGGCATTTCGGTGGCCGCCATCCGCCACTTTGCCGGCCAGCTGCCCATCCTGGGCGTGTGCCTGGGCCACCAGGCCATCGGCGCTGCTTTTGGCGGAAAAATCATCCGGGCGCAGGCGCTGATGCATGGCAAGACCAGCCTGATCAGCACAACGCGGCAGGG
>JACMQR010000366.1 GCA_014376885.1 Polaromonas sp. | reverse complement strand
GTATGTCGCCCGGCTGAAAACCCTGGTGGACGCCTGCCGCAACCTGCGCGGCGAGATGAAGGTCTCGCCGGCCACGCGCCTGCCGTTGCTGGTCGTGGGCGACGCCGACTTCATCAGCGCCGCAGCGCCGGTGCTCAAGTCGCTCGCCAAGCTCAGCGAGGTCAGGCTGTTTGCCACCGAGGCTGAATGGGCCGCCGCCGCACAGGCCGCGCCGGTCGCGGTGGTTGGTGAGGCGCGCGTCTGCCTGTTCATGCAGGTCGACGTGGCTGCCGAGAAAGCGCGCCTGGGCAAGGAGGCCGCGCGGCTTGAAGGCGAGCTGGTCAAGGTGCAGGCCAAGCTGGCCAACGAAACCTTTGTCGCCAAGGTGCCGCCCGCCGTGCTGCAAGCCGAGCGCCAGCGTCTGGTCGACTTCACCGCCACGCTGGAAAAAATTCACGCGCAGCTGGCGCGGCTTGGCTGAGCCAGCGCTGCTGCCGCCATCGCCACCGGATCAGGCGATTGACGCAGGGCCTGCCGGGGCCTAGTCTGACGCCGCGCCAACCCTGGCAGCCCGACAATCAACCATTTATTTTTTCATGAAGTTGCCATGCCTAAAACCATCCTGAAAAAAGCGGTGTTTCCCGTTGCCGGCCTGGGAACCCGCTTTTTGCCAGCGACCAAAGCCAGCCCCAAGGAAATGCTGCCCATCGTCGACAAGCCGCTGATCCAGTATGCGGTCGAAGAGGCCTATGCCGCCGGCATCCGGGACATGATCTTTGTGACCGGCCGCAACAAGCGCGCCATCGAGGACCATTTCGACACCGCCTACGAGCTGGAAACCGAGCTGGAAAAGGCCCAGAAGCATGAACTGCTGGCGCTGGTGCGCTCCGTCCAGCCCGACGACATGACGATTGCCTTTGTCCGCCAGCCGCGCTCGCTTGGCCTGGGCCATGCGGTGCTGTGCGCCGAGCACCTGGTTGGCAACGAGCCGTTTGCCGTCCTGCTGGCCGATGATTTGATGGTCGGACCCAAGGGCGGGCTGTCGGTGATGGCGCAAATGGCCGAGCAGTTCGAAAAATTTCAGCAGTCGGTGCTGGCCGTGCAGGAAGTGCCGGCCGAGCAGAGCCGGCGCTATGGCATTGTCGCCGGCGACATGGTCGGCGAGCGCCTGATGAAGGTCAGCCGCATGGTCGAAAAACCGTCGCCCGAGCAAGCCCCGTCGCGCATGGCGGTGGCCGGCCGGTACATCTTGACGCCCGCCGTTTTCGACCAGATTCGCAACCAGCCCAAAGGCGCGGGTGGCGAGATTCAGCTAACCGACGGCATTGCCGGCCTGATGAAAAACGAAAGCGTGTACGCCTTTCAGTACCTGGGCAAGCGCTACGACTGCGGCAGCAAGGAAGGCTTTCTGGAAGCCACCGTCGAGCTGGCCCTGCAGCATCCGGAAGTCGGCGTGTATTTCAGGAACTACCTGGACCATTTGCAGATTGGCTGGTCGGGCCGCGAACGCCGGGCAGAAAACCTGCTGGACTAGGGCTGGTAGAGGCCGGCAGGCGAACGCCAGGCGCTGTCAGCGGCGCTTAAGCACATGGATAAATTCATTGCCGGCGGTTTGCTGGTCCACCAGGTCGTTGCCGGTCTGCTTGGCAAACGCCTGAAAGTCGCGGGCCGAGCCCGCATCGGTGGACACCACCCGCAAAAGCTGTCCGCTTTGCATGGTGGCCAGCGCTTTTTTTGCCTTCAAAATGGGCAGCGGGCAGTTCAGGCCGCGCGTGTCGAGTTCAATGTCGATGTTCATAAATGTCTTTATTGTCAAATACTGATTTTCACGCCGGAAACACGCCGGTGGACAGGTAGCGGTCGCCCCGGTCGCAGACGATGAACACAATCACCGCATCCTTCACTGTTTTGGCGATGTCCTGCGCCACCCAGCAGGCGCCAGCGGCCGAGATGCCGGCAAAAATCCCCTCCTCGCGCGCCATGCGGCGGCACATGTCCTCGGCGTCCAGC
>JACMQR010000365.1 GCA_014376885.1 Polaromonas sp. | reverse complement strand
GGCACTGGCCTATTGGCCGGGCTGGACGACGCGCTGGCGCAGGCAGACATCATCGGCTATCCGGTCATGCTCAAGAGCAGCGCCGGGGGCGGCGGCATCGGCATGCAGATGTGCCGCCAGGCGGGCGAACTGCGCGCCGCTTTCGATTCGGTCAAGCGCCTGGCGCAGTCCAATTTTTCCGATGCCGGCGTGTTCCTGGAACGCTACATCACCGACGCCCGCCACATCGAGGTGCAGATCTTCGGCGACGGCGCGGGCGGAGTGCTGGCGCTGGGCGAGCGCGACTGTTCGCTGCAGCGGCGCAACCAGAAGGTGGTCGAGGAAACCCCGGCCCCCAACCTGCGCGAGGAGGTGCGCCAGGCGCTGCTGGAAACGGCGCGCCAGCTGGCCCGCACCACCTGCTACCGCTCGGCCGGCACGGTCGAGTTTGTGGTCGATGCCGCGACCCAGGAGTTCTTCTTTCTCGAGGTCAATGCGCGGCTGCAGGTCGAGCATGGTGTGACCGAAGCCGTCACCGGCGTCGACCTGGTGGAGTGGATGGTCCGCCTGGCCGCCGGCGACATGCCGGCCCTGCAGTCGATTCCGGTGGTGGCGCGCGGCCATGCGGTGCAGGCGCGTCTGTATGCCGAAGATCCGGCGAAGAATTTCCAGCCCTCGACCGGCTTGCTGACCGAGGTGTATTTCCCGACCGACCTGCGGGTGGACACCTGGATCGAGCGCGGCACCGAAGTCAGCGCGCATTACGACCCGATGCTGGCCAAGCTGATCGCGCATGGCGACAACCGCGAGCAGGCGCTGGCGAGGCTGGCGCAGGCCCTGGGCGAGACCCGCATTTCCGGGCTGGAGTCCAATCTGGACTACCTGCGCGCACTGATGGGTTTTACGCCCTTCGTGCAGGGGCAGCACACCACGCAAAGCCTGGCTGGCTTCACCGCGCCCGGCGCAGGCATCGACGTGCTTAGCCCGGGCGTGCAGACCTCGGTGCAAGACTGGCCGGGCCGGCTCGGCTACTGGAACGTCGGTGTTCCACCCTCAGGCCCGATGGACGCACTGGCGCTGCGCCTGGCCAACCGGCTGCTGGGCAACCCGGAGGGCGCAGCGGCGCTGGAGATCACGGTGGCCGGACCGACGCTGCGCTTTCGCAGCGCGCGGCAGGTTGCGGTGAGCGGCGCGCCCATCGAGCTGCTGCTGGACGGCATTGCCGCACCCATGGGCCTTGCGCTGGCGGTGCAGGCCGGGCAGACGCTGCGTATCGGCCGCGTGCTAGGTGCCGGCTGCCGGGCCTATCTGGCGGTCAGTGGCGGTCTGGACGTGCCCAGCTACCTGGGCAGCGGCTCGACCTTCACGCTGGGCCAGTTTGGCGGCCACGGCGGCCGGGTGCTGCGTGCCGGCGATGTGCTGCATCCGGGCCAGGCCACGGCCTTGCCCGCCATGCAGGCTGACGCAGCCGCGGCCTTGACACCAGGCTACACCGCGCATTGGGACATTGGCGTGCTGGTCGGGCCGCATGCGGCGCCCGACTTTTTCACGACCGAAGACATGGCCATGCTTTTTGCTACCAACTGGCAGGTGCACTACAACTCCAGCCGCACCGGTGTGCGGCTGATCGGCCCCAAGCCCGCCTGGGCGCGGCGCGACGGCGGCGAGGCGGGCCTGCACCCGTCCAACATCCACGACAACGCCTACGCCATCGGCGCCATTGACTTCACCGGCGACATGCCGGTGATCCTCGGGCCTGACGGTCCGAGTCTGGGCGGCTTTGTCTGCCCGGCCACGGTGGTGCAGGCCGAACTGTGGAAGCTGGGCCAGTTGTCGCCTGGCAACACCGTGCGCTTCAAACCCTTGCGCCAAGACGAGGCGGCTGAACTGGCGTGCGCCCAGTACGCCGCGTTGACCGTACCGGCAGCAGCACGGGGCGAGCCGCTTTCTACGTTATCGGCGCAAAGCCAGTTTCTGGACGGTGCGGTGCTGCACCGCTCGCCGGCCCGGGGCGGGGCAGTCGAGGTGGTCTACCGGCGCGCCGGCGACGCGTACCTGCTGATCGAGTTCGGCGAGCTTCAGCTGGACCTGACGCTGCGTTTCCTGGTGCATGCCTTGACGATGCGCCTGCAGGCCTGGCGCGACGAAGGCCGTTTGCCTGGCGTGATTGACCTGACCCCGGGCATCCGCTCGCTGCAGGTGCATTACGACCCGCGTCTGTTGCCGCTGCCGCAGTTGATGGAACAGCTGCTTCAGGCCCAGGCCAGCCTGGCAGCAGCCGAGGACATCGAGGTGCCGAGCCGCACCGTATGGCTGCCGCTGTCCTGGGACGACCCGGCCACCAAACTGGCGATTGAAAAGTACATGCAGTCGGTCAGCCTTGATGCGCCCTGGTGCCCGAGCAACATCGAATTCATCCGCCGCATCAACGGCCTGCCCGACCTCCAGGCGGTCTACGACATCTTGTTCGACGCCCGCTACATGGTGCTGGGCCTGGGCGATGTCTACCTCGGCGCGCCAGTGGCCACGCCGCTGGACCCGCGGCACCGACTGGTCACCACCAAGTACAACCCGGCCCGTACCTGGACCCCTGAAAATGCCGTCGGCATTGGCGGCGCCTACCTGTGCGTCTATGGCATGGAAGGCCCGGGCGGCTACCAATTTGTCGGCCGCACGGTGCAGATGTGGAACCGCTGGCGCGTGACGCGCGACTTCCCGCAGGGCAAGCCCTGGCTGCTGCGCTTTTTCGACCAGATCCGCTTCTACCCCATGGGCGCCGAAGAATTGCTCGCCTACCGCAAGGACTTTGTGGCCGGGCGCGCCGCGTTGCGCATCGATGAAGGCGTTTTTTGCCTGTCGGACTACCAGCGCTTCCTGAGTGACAACGCCGCGTCGATCAAAGACTTCAAGCAGGGCCAGCAGGCCGCCTTTGAGGCCGAGCGCGAGCGCTGGCGCACAGCCGGCGTGTCCGAGGCTCCTGATGATGTCGATCGCGCGGCCGATGTGCAGGCCCAGGCTGATGCTGCCCAGGCGTTTGACGGCGAGGTGGTGGCCTCGCAAGTGTCGGGCGGTGTCTGGTCGGTGCTGGTGGCGGTGGGCGCCGAGGTGACGGCCGGGCAGGCGCTGCTGGTGATCGAGTCCATGAAAATGGAAATCACCGTGCATGCCCATTGCGCGGGCCGCATTGAACGGCTGCTCTGTGTGGAAGGCCAGTCGGTGACCGCCGGCCAGCCTCTGGTGTTGATGTGCTGACGTGTTGAACAAGGAAATGACGATGCGACTTGATCTTTCGATTCCCGCCCTGCGCGCTCGCTACCTTGATGGCAGCTTGACACCACTTGAACTGGTGGAGCAGCTGCATGCACAGATGCTGACGGACGATGCGCTGCTGGACCGGCGTGTGTGGATTCGCCGCCTGAGCCTCGATGAAATGCGCGCCCATGCCGCCGCCCTGGACGGCTGCGATCCCGTCACATTGCCGCTGTACGGCATTCCGTTTGCCATCAAGGACAACATCGACCTGGCCGGCATTCCGACGACGGCCGCCTGCCCGGCCTTTGCCTACACGCCCGAGATCAGCGCCACCGTGGTGCAGCGGCTGATGGCGGCCGGCGCGATTCCGGTTGGAAAAACCAATCTCGACCAGTTCGCGACTGGCCTGGTGGGGGTGCGCTCGCCCTATGGCGCCTGCCGCAACGCCTTGAATCCCGACTATGTGTCGGGCGGCTCCTCGGCCGGCTCGGCGGTGTCGGTGGCGCGCGGGCTGGCTAGCTTTTCGCTGGGCACCGACACCGCCGGCTCAGGCCGGGTGCCGGCCATGTTCAACAACCTGATCGGCCTCAAGCCGACTTGCGGCCGGATTCCTGCCACCGGCGTGGTGCCGGCCTGCCGCACGCTCGACGTGGTGTCGGTGTTTGCGCTGACCGCCGCCGACGCGGCCACGGTGCTGGGCGCGGCGCAGGGCGAAGACCCGCTTGACGCCTATTCGCGCAATCTGCCGCCCTATGGCCACAACTTTGGCGCGGCCAGCAGTTTCCGGTTCGGCGTGCCCCGCCCGGCCGATCTGGAGTTTCACGGCAACCCGGACGGCCCGGCGCAGTTTGCCCAGGCCATCGCCCACCTGCAGGCGCTGGGCGGCACGCCGGTGGAGGTCGACCTCACGCCGTTTCGCGCCGTCGCGACCCTGCTCTATGAAGGCCCCTGGGTGGCCGAGCGCTACCAGGCCATCCGTTCCTTCATCGAGGCGCAGCCGCAGGCGCTGCACCCCGTCACCCGGGCCATCACCGAAAAAGGAGCGCAAATTTCCGCGCCGGACACCTTTGCCGCCCTGTACCGCCTCAAGGAACTTGCACGCCAGACCCGGCCCGTCTGGGACGGCATTGATTGCCTGGTCACGCCCACGGCCAGCACCATCTACACCATTGAAGCGGTCGAGGCCGACCCGATCCGGCTCAATTCCAATCTGGGCCACTACACCAATTACGTGAACCTGCTCGACCTGGCCGCTGTCGCTGTGCCGACCGGTTTCATGTCCGGTGTCATGGCCGGCATGCCCTGGGGCGTGACGCTGGTCGCGCCGGCCGGCAAGGACTTGCCCATGCTCACGCTCGCTGGCCGCCTGCATGCCCGCACGGTTGAAAGCGTGGGTGCCATGCCCCACGCGCCGCACCGGCTGGCCAGCGCCCGGCCTGACACCACGCCATTCCCATCTGGCCTGGTTCAGGTGGCAGTGTGCGGGGCGCACCTCAGCGGCTTGTCACTTAATGGGCAATTGATGCAGCGCGGCGCGCGGCTGGTGCGTACGGTGCGCAGCGCGTCCGGCTACAAGCTGTTTGCCTTGCCCGGCGGGCCGCCCAGGCGGCCCGGTATGGTGCGGGTTGAAGATGGCGATGTGGCCAGCACAGGCATTGAAATGGAGATATGGGAATTACCCATGACCGAGTTTGGCTCCTTCGTCGCGGGGATTCCAGCGCCGTTGGGAATAGGTACCGTGGCGCTTGACGATGGCAGTACGGTGCATGGCTTTGTCTGCGAAAGCCTGGCTACTTTGGAGGCGCAGGACATCACGGCTTTCGGCGGATGGCGCAACTATTTGCGCAGTCTCGCCTGAAAAAAGGGTGCAGGTCAGTCGGTCTGCGATGACCTTGTGCTCAGCAGCACGGCCAGCAGGATCAAGCCGCCACCGAGCAGCATGTGGTTTGATAATTCACTTGCTCCCAACAGCACCGAGGAAGCGCTGGCAAACACCACTTCCGACAGCATGACCAGCGAGGTGGTGCTTGCCCGCAGGCGCGAGGCACCGTACTGCAGAGCCAGATTCCCCGACAAAAACGCCAGGCTGATGAGGGCGGCTACGCCCACCCAGGCGCTGCCGGGCGCTGGCGGCACCGCGATCAGGCCCATGACGGTCCCGGTGAGCGCCACCCCGGCCGCCATCAGCATGCCGCCGCCAAACATCGCCAGGATGCGCGCCGCGCCAGGCGTCTGGTTGAGCCGGCGCAGCAAGATGTTGGTCAGCGCAAAGCTAAAGCCGCCCATCAGCGCCAGCCAGTCGGCCAGGCTGTCCGGCACCGGCCAGGGAGAATCCGGGGTCTTGAGCACAATCGCCAGGCCGCCGAGTGCAAGCGCCAGGCGCAAGAGCGAGCCGGCGCCCGGCCTTTCACCCAGCAGCGGCCAGGCCAGCAGCACCACCCAGGCCGGCATCAGGTAAAACAGCAGCACCACCCGCACCACGTCGCCGGTGGTGACCGCCCAGTTGAAACCCACATTGCTCAGCCCGGCCGCTACCGCCAGCAGCCACAGCGATGGATGCCGCAGCAGCTCGCCAAAGGCGCCGGGCCGCACCAGCAGCAGGCAGGCCAGCGAAAAGGTGTAGATGATGGCAGTGGCCCACAGCGGATGCAGGCCATGGCGCTCAAGCTCGCGAAACGGCCACCAGGAAACGCCCCACACCAGGGCATTGACCAGCAGCGCGCCTACAGCCAGGCCAGCCGTGCCGCCGGCGGCTGCGCCTTTGACATCCGGGCCGGCCATCAGTGCGCGTTGTCGCTGCGGGCAATGGCCAGTAAATGGTCGAGCTGCACCTTGTACTTGATGGTGTTGCTTTTGTGCCAGCGCTGGATCACCCACATGAAGCCGGCCACCACCACGCCAAACGCCGTGATGGCGCCAAAGGCCGACAGGCCCAGGCCGGTTGACAGGCTGTATCCCGCGCCCAGGCTGAGGATGCAGGCCTGCTCGTTGAAGTTCTGCACGGCAATCGAGCGGCCCGCGCCCATCAGGTTGTGGCCGCGGTGCTGCAGCAGCGCATTCATGGGCACCACCAAAAAGCCGCCCAGCCCGCCCAGCAGAATCAGGAACGGCGCGGCCACCCAGACGTTGGTGATGAAGTTCATCAAGATCACCAACAGGCCCATGGCAATGCCCAGCGGCATGACGCGGGGCGCCTGGTCCAGCCGCATGCGCATCGACGCCAAAATGGCGCCCACGGCCGTGCCGATGGCCACCACGCCCACCAGGCTGGAAGCCTGTGTGGTGCTGTAGCCCAGCGCGGCGGCGCTCCAGGCCAGCACGATGTAGCGCAGGTTGCCCGACACGCCCCAGAACAAGGTGGTGGTGGCCAGGGAAATCTGGCCCAGCTTGTCGCGCCAGAGGGCCGAATTGCAATTCCAGAAATCGGGCAGGAGTTCGAGCTTGTTGCGCGGCATCGGCCGCATTTCGACGCCGGTGTCAGGAATGCGCAAATTGAACCAGGCGGCAATGATGTACAGCACGATCAGGACCGAAATGGCGGCTTCCGGCGCGGTGTCGATGCCGGTGTCGAGGAACGGAATGTCGATGGCCAGCAGGCGGGTGGAAACGGCCTTGCCGACCAGCTGGCCGCCCAGCAGCACGCCCAGGATGATGGAGGCGATGGTCAGGCCCTCGATCCAGCCGTTGGCCTTGACCAGCTGCGACGCCGGCAGCAGCTCGGTCAGGATGCCGTACTTGGCCGGTGAGTAGGCGGCCGCGCCCAACCCGACGATCGCATAGGCCAGCAGGGGATGCGAGCCAAACAGCATCATCAGGCAGCCGACCACCTTGATGGCGTTGCTGGCAAACATGACATTGCCTTTGGGCCGGGCGTCGGCATAGGCGCCGACGAACGGGGCCAGGACGACATAGAAAAGTGCAAACATCGGCACCAGCGCCGCTGGCTGCCATTTGGGCGCCCCACTGCTTTTAAGCAGTTCCACCGCCGCTACGAATAGCGCGTTGTCAGCCAGCGAGCTGAAAAACTGGGCTGCCATGATGGTGTAGAAACCGCGCTTCATTGAACTGTATTGATCACCGCAGAAAAATGCACCAGTGACTCCGGTGTCTCAAGATAGGGGTGAATGTCTCCAAGATATCGCTGTTTATAGCATGGGGGC
>JACMQR010000364.1:0-10000 GCA_014376885.1 Polaromonas sp. | reverse complement strand
GCACGGTGCTGGTGCTGGGCAAGACCGGCCGCAACTTTGCCGCCGGCATGAGCGGCGGCGTGGCCTATGTGTATGACGAGGACGGCTTGTTTGCCAGCCGCTGCAACACCTCCATGGTGTCGATGGACCGGGTCGTGACCGCGGCCGAGCAGCAGACCCATGACAAGTCCGACTGGCATGCCGGCGAAACCGACGAGGCGCAGCTCAAGCGCCTGCTGCAAGAGCACAACCGCTGGACCGGCAGCAAGCGCGCCCGCGAACTGCTCGACACCTGGAGCGTGTCGCGCCAGAAGTTTGTCAAGGTGTTTCCGAACGAGTACAAGCGCGCCCTGATCGAGCGCAAGGAGCGCCGGCTTGAAGCATCAACCGAAACCACCCGCGCGCAGGTCGCCACGAACTGGGAAGGCGTTGCCGCCAAGTAGTCCGGGCGGGCCTGGCGCCCGTTTGGCCGGGCTGCCTTTTTGCTATTGTATGAATAGCTGCTTACGTAAGCGGGACAAGCGTAAGCAGCCGATAAGGCTTAAAAAATTTACAGGAACCGATCATGGGAAAAATCACAGGCTTCATGGAGTTCGAGCGCATCGAAGAGGGCTACACGCCCGTTGCCGAGCGCCTGAAGAATTACAAGGAAATCGTCATCGGCCTGGACGAGGGACAGGCCGTCAAACAAGCGACGCGCTGCATGGACTGTGGCACGCCGTTTTGCAACAGCGGCTGCCCGGTCAACAACATCATTCCCGATTTCAATGACATGGTGTCCAGGAACGACTGGAAAAACGCCATTGATACGCTGCACAGCACCAACAATTTTCCGGAATTTACTGGCCGCATCTGTCCGGCGCCATGCGAGGCGGCCTGCACGCTCAATGTGAGCGACGAAGCGGTCGGCATCAAGTCGATCGAGCACGCCATCATCGACCGCGCCTGGGCTGAAGGCTGGGTCAAGCCCCGGCCGGCCCGGCACAAGACTGGCAAGAAAGTAGCGGTTGTTGGCTCCGGCCCGGCCGGCATGGCCGCTGCCCAGCAGCTGGCGCGCGCTGGCCATGACGTGACGCTGTTTGAAAAGAACGACCGCGTCGGCGGCCTGCTGCGCTATGGCATTCCCGACTTCAAGATGGAGAAAATCCATATCGACCGGCGTGTCGAGCAGATGAAGGCCGAGGGCGTCACCTTTCGCACCGGCGTCATGGTGGGCAGCCTGGCCAAAAACAGCAAGGTCACCAACTGGGCCAAGGAAACCATCACCCCCGAGCAGCTGCGCCAGGATTTTGATGCGGTGCTGCTGACGGGCGGCGCCGAGCAGTCGCGCGACCTGGCCGTGCCGGGGCGCGAGCTCGACGGCGTGCATTTCGCGATGGAATTTTTGCCACTGCAAAACAAGGTCAATGCCGGCGACAAGGTCAAGGGCCAGCTGCTTGCCGCCGGCAAGCATGTGATTGTCATTGGCGGCGGCGACACCGGTTCGGACTGCGTCGGCACCAGCAACCGCCACGGCGCGGCCAGCGTGACCCAGTTCGAGCTGATGCCGCAGCCGCCGGCCGAGGAAAACCGGCCCATGACCTGGCCCTACTGGCCGGTCAAGCTGCGCACCTCGTCGTCGCATGACGAGGGCTGCGAACGCGAGTTCGCCATTTCCACCAAGCAGCTGATCGGCGACAAAGGCCGGGTCACCGGCCTGACAACCGTGCGCGTCGAGTGGCAGGGTGGCAAGATGGTCGAGGTGGCCGGCTCGGAGCAAACCCTCAAGGCCGACCTGGTGCTGCTGGCCATGGGCTTTGTCTCGCCGGTCGCCTCGGTGCTCGAGTCCTTCGGCATCGACAAAGACAGCCGCGGCAATGCCAAGGCCAGCGCCGACTTCATCGGCGGCTATGCCACCAATGTGCCCAAGGTGTTTGCCGCCGGCGACATCCGGCGCGGCCAGAGCCTGGTGGTCTGGGCGATTCGCGAAGGCCGGCAGGCGGCGCGTTCGGTCGACGAGTTCCTGATGGGCTACAGCGACCTGCCGCGCTGATTGGCGTAATCCCTTATGATGCAAAAGCCGGAATTCCCGGCTTTTGTCTTTTTATGCCGCCACTTCCCAACGCCAACCTTGTCGAACTGCGCCACTTGACCTTCGGGTACGGGGAGCGCGTCATTCTGAACGATATTTCGCTCTCGGTGCCCCGGGGCAAGGTGACCGCCTTGCTGGGCGCCTCGGGCGGCGGCAAGACCACCATCTTGCGCCTGATCGGTGGGCAGAACCGGGCGCAGTCGGGCCAGTTGCTGTTCGATGGCCAGGACGTCACGCCGATGGACCAAAAGCAGCTGTATGCCGCGCGCCGGCGTATGGGCATGCTGTTCCAGTTCGGCGCGCTGTTTGCCGACCTGAGCGTTTTTGAAAATGTCGCCTTTCCGCTGCGCGAGCACACCGACCTGCCCGAAAGCCTGGTCCGCGACATCGTGCTGATGAAGCTCAACGCCGTCGGCCTGCGCGGCGCCCGCGACCTGATGCCCAGCGAGGTGTCGGGCGGCATGGCGCGGCGCATTGCGCTGGCCCGGGCGATTGCGCTGGACCCCGAGCTGGTGATGTACGACGAGCCTTTTTCCGGGCTGGACCCGATTTCCCTGGGCACGGCGGCCAACCTGATCCGCCACCTGAACGACAGCTTGGGGCTGACGAGCATTTTTGTCTCGCACGAGCTGGAGCAGACCTTTGCGATTGCCGACCATGTGATCATCCTGGCCAACGGCAAGGTCGCCGTCCAGGGCACGCCCGACGCGGTGCGCGGCAGCACCGATCCGCTGGTCTACCAGTATGTGCATGCGCTGCCCGACGGCCCGGTGCGCTTTGACTATCCCGGCGCCACGGTCGAGCAGGACTTCGGCCCCGCCCAGGCGCTCGCATCCTTGGAATCCGGAGCTGCGGCATGAGCTGGTACAAGCCGGCGGACGTCGGCTTGGCCACCCGCGGCCAGCTGGCCAACCTGGGCTACGGCGCGCGGCTGTTCGTCCGGCTGCTGGCGACTTTCGGTGCCAGCCTCAGGCGCTTTGGCCTGGTGCGCGACCAGATTCATTTTCTGGGCAACTACTCGCTGGTCATCATTGCCATTTCCGGCCTGTTCGTCGGCTTTGTCTTTGCGCTGCAGGGCTACTACACGCTGCTGCGTTTCGGCTCGACCGAGGCGCTCGGCCAGCTGGTCACCTTCACCCTGGTGCGCGAGCTTGGGCCGGTGGTTACCGCCTTGCTGTTCGCCGGCCGGGCTGGCACCTCGCTGACCGCCGAGATCGGGCTGATGAAGGCCGGCGAGCAGATCAGCGTGATGGAGATGATGGCCGTCGATCCGATCGAGCGCGTCCTGGCGCCGCGTTTTTGGGGCGGCGTGATTGCCATGCCGCTGCTGGCTGCCGTGTTCAGCGCCATGGGCGTGATTGGCGGCTGGGTGGTGGGCGTGCTGATGATCGGCATTGACGCCGGTTCGTTCTGGAGCCAGATTCAGGGCAGCGTGGATGTCTGGCGCGATGTCGGCAATGGCATCATCAAAAGCATCGTGTTCGGTTTTACCGTGACCTTCATTGCGCTGCTCCAGGGCTACCAGTCGCAGGCGACGCCCGAAGGCGTGGCCAGCGCCACGACGCGCACCGTGGTGGTGGCTTCGCTGGCCGTGCTGGGCCTGGATTTCATCCTGACGGCCCTGATGTTCACAAAGTGATGGGCCGGGAAAATTCGCGGCACGGTCCCTAATAGTTTGGAAGGAAGTTTGATGCAACGCTCGAAGATTGATGTGTGGGTGGGCCTGTTTGTGCTGGTGGGCGCAGCAGCCGTGCTGTTCCTGGCGCTGCAGGCGGCCAACCTGCTGAACCTCAATTTTCAGCCGATTTACAAAATAACGGCTGAGTTTGACAACATTGGCGGTCTCAAGGCCAAGGCCTCGGTGCGCAGCGGCGGCGTGGTCGTCGGCCGGGTCGAGGAAATCAGCTTCAACGACCAGACCTTCCAGGCGCGCGTCACGCTCGACATGCAAAGCCGCTATTCCTTTCCCAAGGACAGCTCGCTGAAAATTCTGACCAGCGGCCTGCTCGGCGAGCAGTACATCGGCATCCAGGCGGGCGGCGATGAAAAAAACCTTGCCACCGGCGATGTGATCAAGCAAACCCAGTCAGCGGTGGTGCTGGAAAACCTCATCGGGCAGTTTTTGTTCAGCAAGACCGCCGACGAAAGTTCAGGAACCCTACCTACCTTGCCGGCAGCCGCCGCAAGCAACAAAAAATGACGACCACCCACACCTTGAAAAAAGCCTTGCCCTGGGCTGCAGTCGCCCTGGCCTGCGCCCTGCTGCAAGGCTGCGCCAGCGGTCCCCAGGCCAACCCGGCCGATCCGCTGGAGCCGTTCAACCGCAGCGTGTACCGCTTCAACGAAGGCCTGGACCGCGCGGTTCTCAAGCCGGTGGCCACCGCCTATCAAAATGTCACGCCGTCGCCGGTGCGCACCGGGGTGACAAATTTCTTTGAAAACCTATCGGACGCCTGGTCGTTCGTGAACAACGTGCTGCAGGCCCGGCCCACCGAAGCGGCCGACACCCTGTTTCGCTTCACAACGAACACCTTCTGGGGGCTGGGCGGCATTTTCGATGTCGCCAGCGGCCTGAAAATCGCCAAGCACAAGGAAGACTTCGGCCAGACGCTGGGCGTCTGGGGCCTGGCGCCCGGTCCCTACCTGGTGCTGCCGCTGTTCGGCCCGTCCAGCGTGCGTGATTCGGCCGGCCTGCTGGTCGACCGGCAGGGCAGCCTGCTGTCGCAAACCGACAGCATTGCGGCGCGCAATTCCCTGACCGGCCTGAGCCTGGTCGACACCCGCGCCAACCTGCTCGAAGCCGGCAACCTGCTCGACCAGGCCGCGCTGGACAAGTACGCCTTCATCCGCGATGCCTATTTGCAGCGCCGTCAAAGCCAGGTCGGCACCGGCGACGGCGCTGCCAGCGCCCCGCGCCAGCCGGAAGAGCGCTTTGACCTGCCCGAGCCCGCTCCCGCAGGCTCTTCTGCGGTCCCGCAGTAAAGCCCTGGTGACAAGCTTTACCCAACTGGCTCAAAAATTCACAGGCCGTGGCGTGAGATGTCCGCAAAATCAGCGCCATGACAGGGCCGGTTGCCGCGGCTTGCCCGAATCCGCACGATGCGCCACTGGCCGGCGTCTGTTCCAACCTAAAAAGGATCCACCATGAACCGCAGAACCCTGGGCCGTTTATTGACCGCCACGCTCAGCCTGGCCCTGCTGGCCGGCATGCCGCTGGCCCGCGCCGCCGACGAAGCGCCCGATGCGCTGATCAAGCGCGTGTCCAGCGAAGTGCTGGACAGCATCAAGGCCGACAAGGCCATCCAGGCCGGCGAAACCGGCCGTGTGCTGGCGCTGGTGGACACCCGGGTCATGCCCCATGTCAATTTCACCCGGATGACCGCCTCGGCGGTGGGCCGCAACTGGCGCCAGGCCACGCCAGAGCAAAAAGCCCGCTTGCAAGACGAGTTCAAGACCCTCTTGGTGCGCACCTACTCCGGCGCGCTGTCCCAGGTGAACGACCAAAAACTCAATGTCAAGCCGCTGCGGGCCGGCGTTGCCGACCTTGACGTTACTGTGCGCACCGAAGTGCTGGGGCGGGGCGAGCCGGTCCAGCTCGACTACCGCATGGAAAAAACGCCGACCGGCTGGAAGATCTATGACCTCAACGTGCTCGGCGTCTGGCTGGTGGAAACCTACCGCACCCAGTTTGCGCAGGAAATCAGCGCCAACGGCGTCGATGGGCTGATCGCCTCGATGGCGCAGCGCAACAAGACAAACGCCAGCGGCGCCAAGTCCTGAGCATGCCGGCTGCGCTGCTGAAACTTCCCGCCGTCCTGACGCATGCCGCCGCGTCTGCATTCTTTCGCGCCGCGGCAAGCGACCTGGCGTCCCGGCCCGGGGCGGTGGTGGTGGACGCCGGTGCCCTGAGCCAGTTCGACTCGTCGGCGCTCGCGATCTTGCTCGAATGGCGCCGGCAGGCGCTGGCCGCCCGCACGACGTTTTCGGTGCAGCATGCGCCCGAGCGCCTGGTTCAGCTGGCGGCGGTGTACGGCGTTGCCACCTTGATTTTCGGCACCCCCGAAGGCCTGGGAGCCGTTGGCGGCTAAGGCCGGGCCAGGCCATGGCGGACGGCGCGCAGGCGCAATTGCGCCAGCCTCTAAAATACTGCCTTCATGCCAGCCATTTCATTTCAGTCCGTCTGCAAAACCTATCCCCCTGCACGCAACCAGCCCGGCACCGGCCTCCAGGCCCTCAGCAGCGTCAGCTTTGACATCCAGCAAGGCGAGTTCTTTGGCCTGCTGGGCCCCAACGGGGCCGGAAAAACCTCCCTGATCAGCATTCTGGCCGGCCTGTCGCGCGCCAGCAGCGGCCGCGTGCTGGTGCATGGCCAGGATGTGCTGCTGGACTATGCCAACGCCCGGCGCCTGCTTGGCGTGGTGCCGCAAGAGCTGGTGTTCGACCCGTTTTTCACGGTTCGCGAGGCGTTGCGCATCCAGTCGGGCTATTTCGGCATCCGGCGCAACGACGACTGGATCGACGAGCTGCTGGCCAGCCTGGGGCTGGCCGACAAGGCCGGCGCCAACATGCGCCAGCTCTCGGGCGGCATGAAGCGCCGGGTGCTGGTGGCCCAGGCCCTGGTGCACCGGCCGCAGGTCATCGTGCTCGACGAGCCGACCGCCGGCGTCGACGTCGAGTTGCGCCAGACGCTGTGGCAGTTCATCGCCAAACTCAACAAGCAGGGCAGCACGGTGCTGCTCACCACCCATTACCTGGAAGAGGCCGAGGCGCTGTGCAGCCGCATTGCCATGCTCAAGCAGGGCCGGGTGGTGGCGTTGGCCCAGACCTCCGAGCTGCTCAGGGCGGCTTCGAGCAATGTGCTGAGATTCAAAATTGATAGCGAACTTCCCATGCATCTCAAGCACCAGGCTCGTATTACAGGCCGAATCGTGCAGTTTCCGGCGCACAACGCCCATGAAATCGAGCAGTTCCTGGCCGCTGTCCGCGAAGCCGGCCTGGTGGCCGAAGACGTGGAAATCCGCAAGGCCGACCTGGAAGACGTGTTCCTCGAAGTCATGAATGAAAAACCGGCAGTAGTGGCATGACCGGCTGGCAAACGCTGTTTTACAAAGAGGTCCTGCGCTTTTGGAAGGTCGGTTTCCAGACTGTCGGCGCGCCGGTGCTGACCGCCGTGCTCTACATGCTGATCTTCGGCCATGTGCTGCAGGGCCAGGCGCTGGTCTATGGCAAGGTCAGCTACACCGCCTTTTTGGTGCCCGGCCTGGTGATGATGAGCGTGCTGCAGAATTCGTTTGCCAACAGCTCGTCCTCGCTGATCCAGAGCAAGATCATGGGCAGCCTGGTGTTTGTGCTGCTCACGCCGCTGTCGCACTGGCACTTGTTTTTCGCCTATGTCGGCTCGTCGGTGGTGCGCGGCCTGATGGTCGGCAGCGGCGTGTTTGTCGTCACGGTGCTGTTCGGCCAGCCGGGCTTTGCCGCGCCGCTGTGGATCGTGGTGTTTGCCGTGCTCGGCTCGGCCATGCTCGGCGCACTGGGCGTGGTTGCCGGCCTGTGGGCCGAGAAATTCGACCAGATGGCGACATTTCAAAACTTCATCATCATGCCGATGACCTTTTTGAGCGGCGTTTTTTACTCCATCCATTCGCTGCCGCCGTTTTGGCAGAAGATCAGCCACCTCAATCCGTTTTTCTACATGATTGATGGCTTTCGCTATGGCTTTTTTGGCGTCAGCGATGTCTCGCCATGGCTTAGCCTGGCTCTGGCGGCCACCGCGTTTGCTGTTGTCAGCGCCGTGGCGGTCAATCTGCTGCGCACCGGCTATAAGATCAGAGGGTGATGTGGCCCCCACGGTCGCCCACTGCGTGTAGCTCCCTGCCCCCCGAGGGGGCTGCTGCGCCTGCGGTCCGGCTAAGCCGGTCCCGCGGCCCCTGCTGGCGAAGAGGGGTTGTTTTTAAGCTTGCTGCAAGCTGCTTTGCTCTTTTTAACTATATTTATGACCACAGAAGAACTCCAATCCATCATTGCCGCCGGACTGCCATGCGCGCACCTTGAGGTGTCCGGCGACGGCAGCCACTGGTACGCCGTCATGGTGTCCAGCGCTTTCGAAGGCCTGACGCGCATCAAGCGTCACCACCTGGGGTATGCCACCGTGGGCAACCGGATTCAGACCGGCGAGGTGCACGCCCTGTCCATGAAGACCTACACGCCGGCCGAATGGGCTGCGCTCCAGGCGCAATAAGCAGCCCATGGACAAATTACGCATCAAGGGCGGCAAGCGCCTGGCCGGCTCGGTCGACATCTCGGGCGCCAAAAATGCCGCCCTGCCTGAACTCTGCGCGGCCCTGCTGACGGCTGACACCGTCACGCTGCACAACGTGCCCGGCCTGCAGGATGTGGCGACCATGCTCAAGCTGATCCGCAACATGGGCGCCCTGGCCGAGCGCAGCGCCACGGCGCCTGGCACCGTTACCCTCAATGCCGGCCCGCTGAGTTCGCCCGAAGCGCCCTACGAGCTGGTCAAGACCATGCGCGCGTCGGTGCTGGCGCTCGGGCCGCTGCTGGCGCGTTTTGGCGAGGCGACAGTGTCGCTGCCCGGCGGCTGCGCCATCGGCTCGCGGCCGGTGGACCAGCACATCCGGGGCCTGCAGGCCATGGGTGCGCAAATTTCCGTCGAGCACGGCTACATGCTGGCCAAGCTGCCCAAGGGCCAGACGCGCCTCAAGGGTGCAAACATCACCACCGACATGGTCACCGTCACCGGCACCGAGAATTTTCTGATGGCGGCCACCCTGGCCGACGGTGAAACCATTCTTGAAAACGCTGCGCAGGAGCCCGAGATCGGCGACCTGGCCGAAATGCTCATCAAGATGGGTGCCCACATCGAAGGCCACGGCAGCCGGCGCATCCGCATCCGGGGCGTCGAGCGGCTGCATGGCTGCACCCACCAGGTGGTTGCCGACCGGATTGAAACCGGCACCTTCTTGTGCGCCGTGGCGGCGGCCGGCGGCGATGTGGTCCTGCGCCATGGCCGCGCCGAGCACCTTGAAGCGGTGATTGAAAAGCTGCGCGAAGCCGGCGCGGTGGTCACGGCGGGCGACGGCTTCATCCGCATCCAGGCCAGCGGCCGCATGCGGGCGCAGTCGTTTCGCACCACCGAATACCCCGGTTTCCCGACCGACATGCAAGCCCAGTTCATGGCGCTCAACGCGCTGGCGCAGGGCACCAGCACGGTGACCGAGACCATCTTTGAAAACCGCTTCATGCATGTCAACGAAATGGTGCGCCTGGGCGCGAAAATCCAGATCGAAGGCAAGGTCTGCGTCGTCGAGGGCGTTGACCGGCTGTCGGGCGCCACCGTCATGGCCACCGACCTGCGCGCCTCGGCCAGCCTGGTGATTGCCGGCCTGGTGGCCGATGGTGAAACCCTGGTCGAACGCATCTACCACCTCGACCGGGGCTACGACCAGATGGAAACCAAGCTGCGCGGCATTGGCGCCGAGATTGAAAGACTGAAAGCATGATCACGCTCGCGCTCTCCAAAGGCCGCATCTTCGACGACATCCTGCCGCTGCTCAGGTTCGCCGGCATCGAGGTGCTCGACGACCCGGAAAAGTCCCGCAAGCTGATTCTGGCCACCAACCAGCCCGGCCTGCGCGTGGTGCTGGTGCGCGCCACCGACGTGCCGACCTATGTGCAGTACGGCGGCGCCGACCTCGGCGTGGTCGGCAAGGACACGCTGCTCGAATCCAGCACCCAGGGCCTGTACCAGCCGCTGGACCTGCAGATTGCCAAATGCCGCATCAGCGTGGCGGTGCGCGACGGCTTTGACTATGCCGCCGCTGTCAAGCAGGGCTCGCGGCTGAAAGTGGCGACAAAGTACGTGGAAATTTCGCGCAGCTTTTTTGCCAGCAAGGGCGTTCACGTTGATTTGGTCAAGCTTTACGGCAGCAT
>JACMQR010000363.1 GCA_014376885.1 Polaromonas sp. | reverse complement strand
TTGCCGCCGCCGCGCACCCGCTGCATGCCGTAGTTCAGGCAAATGGCCGCCGGCTGCCGGTCCATCAGGCACTGGCCGTAGTCGCGCGCCAGCGAGCGGATCTGTTCGGCCGGCACGGCGCAGACGGCGGCGGCGCGCTCCGGGCTCCATTGCAACGCCGGCTCGCGCAACGCCGGCCAGCCCAGCGTGTGGCGCTCGATGTAGTCGTGGTCCAGCCAGCCGTGGGTGACCAGCTCGTGCATCAAGGAAAGCGCCAGCGCTGCGTCGGTGCCGGGCAGCAGCGCGATGTGCTCATGGCATTTTTCAGCGGTTTCGCTGCGCCGCGGGTCAATGCAGATAAGCCGGGCGCCGTTTTTCCTGGCCTGCTGCGCATAGCGCCAGAAATGCAGGTTGCTGCCAATCGAATTGCTGCCCCAGATGAGGATGAGCTTGGATTCGGCAAAAAACTCCACCCGCATGCCGACCTTGGCGCCCAGTGTTTGCGTCAAGCCTTCGGCGCCGGCGGCCGCGCAGATCGTGCGGTCTAGCAGGGAGGCACCCAGCCGGTTGAAAAACCGCCCGGCCATGGCCTCGCCCTGCACCTGGCCCATGGTGCCGCAATAGCTGTAGGGCAGGATGGCTTCGGGGTCGCGCGCGGCAATGGCTTGCAGGCGGGCGGCAATCTCGCCCAGCGCCGCATCCCAGCTGACCGGCTCGAAGCGGCCGCTGCCCTTGGGCCCGGCGCGCCTGAGCGGCGTGAGCAGGCGCTCGGCATGGTAGGTGCGCTCGGTATAGCGCGACACCTTGTTGCACAGCACGCCGCCGGTTTGCGGATGGTCCGGATTGCCCTGCACCCGGGTGGCCACGCCGCCCTCCACCGTGGTCAACAGCGCGCAGGTGTCGGGGCAGTCGTGCGGGCAGGCGCCGCGCACTTTCAGCACGGCGGGCAGTTGGATCAGTGCTGCAGCAGCCGCCGCGAGCGGTGCGGCCAGGGAGGGTGAAGAGGTCATGCCCGAACTTTATCGCCAAATTGTCCCGGCGTTGCGCAATTTGCCTGAAGCCACGCCATGCGCCTGGCAGAAGTGCCTGGGCGTCAGGCCGACCAAAAAAATCGGGTTTGTTAAAGTGGTTACCCATTCAACGCAATCTGGAAACAAATCCCATGATGCCTACACGCAGAAAATTTTCCATTGGCACGGGCGCCGTGTTGCTGGCGGGCTTCAACAGTGTGCGCGCGCAGCCCGAAGGCCGGATCATCCTCGGGCAGTCGGCGGCCTTCACCGGCCCGGCCGCGCAGCTGGGCATCCAGTTTCACCAGGGCGCCAAGCTCTATTTCGACCAGGCCAATGCGCAGGGCGGCATTGGCCGGCAGCAAGTTGAAATCCGCATGCTCGATGACGGCTACGAGCCGGCCCGCTGCGCGGAAAACACCGCCAAGTTCATCGCCGATGACGTGTTTGCGCTGTTTGGCTACATCGGCACGCCGACCAGCCTGGCGGCCCTGCCGCTGGCGACCAAGGCAAAGATTCCGTTCATTGCGCCCTTCACCGGCGCCATGGCGCTGCGCGACCCGTTCAACCGCTATGCCTTTCATGTGCGCGCGTCCTACAACGACGAAACGGCGCTGATCGTCAAGCAGCTGACCAACCTGGGCTTGAAAAAGATCGCCGTGTTCTACCAGAACGACGCCTACGGCAAGGCCGGCCTGGACGGCGTCACCCTGGCCCTGGGCCGCTTGAACCTGCAACCGGTGGCGCAGGCCACGGTCGAGCGCAATTCGGTCGAGGTGGCGCTGGCCGTCAAGACGCTGATGGCGGCCCGGCCCGATGCGGTGGTGCAGATCGGCGCCTACAAGGGCTGCGCGGCCTTCATCCGCGAGGCCCGCAAGGCCGGCTATGGCGGCACGTTCTACAACGTGTCGTTTGTCGGCACCCAGGCCCTGGCTGACGAGCTCGGCAAGGACGGCGCCGGCGTGGTGGTCTCGCAGGTCGTGCCGTCGCCCTACAACCCGGCCCGGCCGATTGCCCGTGAATTTGCCGAAGCGGTGAAGGCCACCGCCAGCAAGGAGGTGCAGGCCAATTTCTCCAGCATGGAAGGCTACCTGGCCGCCAAGGTGTTTGCCGAAGGCCTGCGCCGGGCCGGCAGCAAGCCAAGCCGCGAATCGCTGATGACCGGCCTGGAGGGCATCGGCAACCTGTCGTTCGGCGGCTTTGCCGTGTCTTTCAAGCCGAACGACCATGTGGCGTCGAGTTTTGTCGAGCTGTCCATGCTCACCGGCGACGGCCGCGTGCGCACCTGACCGGCGCCAGGCGCCCGGCGCGCAAACTGCCTGACCCGCTCAGGCTTTTTTTTCATCTGCGCGCCTGACCGGGCGCTCAGCCGGCTCGGGTATGCTCGAAAGCCGATTCCGGCTGCGTGCTTTTGGTGCTGTCCCCCTTGATGCCTTCTTCCTTCCTTTCCAGCCCGCTGGCGCTCGTTCGCCTGATGCGGCCGCACCAGTGGGTGAAAAACGTGTTCGTGTTCGCCGGGCTGGTGTTCAGCCAGCGCTGGGGCGACCTGCCGCTGGACGGGCGGGTCCTGCAGGCCTTTGGCGCATTTTGCTGCGCCTCCAGCTTTGTCTACATCCTGAACGACTGGCATGACCGCGCCAGCGATGCGCTGCATCCGGTCAAGCGCCGCCGGCCGCTGGCCAGCGGCGCGGTGACGGTTTTTTCAGCGGCGCTGCTGGCCGCCGGGCTGCTGGCCTCCGGCATTGCACTGGCGGGCGGCAACCGCACCCTGCTCGGGCTGCTCGGCCTGTATGTGGCGCTGAACCTGGCCTACTCGTTTCGGCTCAAGCAGGTGGCGGTGGTGGATGTGTCGATCATCGCGGCGGGCTTCATGCTCAGGCTGCTGGCCGGCACGGTGGCCGTCGGCATTGCGCCATCGCGCTGGCTGCTGCTGACCGGCATCTTCATGACGCTGTACCTGGGCTTTTGCAAGCGCAAGGCGGAAAGCTTTCATGAGCAAGCCAGCCAGCGGGCCGTCATGGCCAAGTACCCGCCCGCGCTGGTCGACACCTTCATCGCCACCACCATGACCGCCACGCTGACCACCTACAGCCTGTTTGCCACCAGCCCGGAGGCGCAGCTGCAGCACAGCGAGCGGCTGCTCTACACCGTGCCGGTGGTCGTGTTCGGGCTGCTGCGCTACACCTACCAGGTGCACCGCGGGCGCGGCGAAGACGTCGCCCGCGACCTGCTGCAGGACGGCTGGCTGCTCGGGGCCGGCGGGCTGTGGCTGCTGATCTTTGTAAGCCACCGCCTGTGAGGCCTGGCAAGCACCTGCCGCCGCCGGGCGATGTGCCGGCCGGCCGCGCACCCCGGCTGCCGGCCCGGCAACTGCTGCTGGTGCTCGGCCTGGTGGCCACGGCCTATGCGGCGGCCCTGCTGGTCGGGGGTGCCAGCCCGCGCGCCGCCCTGGCCGGCCTGGGGTCGCTGGCCGGTGTGCAGGCCGCCGGCCTGTGCCTGCTGAGCTATGGCCTGCGCGGCCTGCGCTGGCGCGCCTGGATGGCCCATTACGGACGGCATTTCGGTCTGCTGCAGGGGCTTCGGCTGTACCTGGCGGGTTATGCGTTCACGCCGACGCCGGGCAATGTCGGCGAGGCGCTGCGCGGCCTGCTGCTGGCGCCCGCGCCCCTGGGCGCGCGCCAGAGCCTGGCGATTTTTGGCGCCGAGCGCCTGGCCGACCTGCTGTGCCTGCTGCTGCTGTGCCTGCCGGTGGCCGCCTGGGCCTGGGAGCAGGGCGCCCTTGGGCGGGCGCCGGGCTGGCTGGCCGGCTTGCTGCTGTTCTTTGGCATTGCGGCGTTGCTGGCGGGCGGCGCGCTGCTGCGCTTTCGGCATAACCTGCTGGCGCGTGTCGGCTGGCTGCGCGAAGCCTGGACCTGCTTGCGCCTGTGGCCGCTGCTGTGGTTCAGCCTGACGCTGGCGGCCTGGGGCGCGCAGGGCCTGGCGGTCTGGCTGGTTTGCCGCCAGATGGGGCTGGACCTGGGGCTGCCGACGGCCACCGGCTTTTACGCCGTGGCCATGGTGGGCGGCGCCTTGTCGGCCCTGCCGGCCGGGCTGGGCGGCACCGAAGCGGTGCTGACCGGCCTGCTGGTGGCCCAGGGCACCGCCCCGGCCAGCGCCCTGGCGGTCACAGTGCTGGTGCGGCTGCTGACCCTTTGGCTGGCGGTGGCCCTGGGCCTGCTGGCCTTGCTTTATAGTGCCGTGATTTCCCGCGACATCAGCTTTCGCTAGCGGTTTTTAAGATCGTGCTTTTGCCGGTTTGCCGGCATTTGCCACAGCGCGCGGCGCGCGCCAGGCCGCCGGTTTCACGCTCTTTGCTGTTCTTTACGCTGTTTTTTGCGCCGTTCATCAGACCCATCCCATGCCCCAGAACCCCGCTGTCCCTTGTCCCCCGCAGGCTGCGCCTGCTCTGCTGGCCCGCTGGCTGCTGGCCGCCGGAGCCGCTTCGCTGCTGCTGCGCCTGTGGATCGCCGCCACCTTTCCAATGTCCGGCGACGAGGCGTTCTTTTACTGGTGGGGCGTTTACCCGGATTGGGGCTATTCGGACCACCCGCCGATGGTCGGCTGGCTGATTGCTCTGATGCGCGCCACGCTGGGCGACAGCACCCTGGTGGTGCGCCTGCCCGCCGTGCTGCTGCCGCTCGGCCTGGGCGCGGCGCTGTGGTGGGCGCTCAAGCGGCTTGACCCGCTGCGCGCTGCCTGGGCGGTGTTGCTGTTCTGGCTCGCGCCGCTGAACTGGCTGTACGCCCTCATCACCACCGACACGCCGCTGATTTTCTGGTCGGTGCTGTCGGCCGCTGCCCTGATGCGCGCCGAGCAGCGCGCCCGGCTGGACCGCGCGGCCTATGGCCTGTATGCGCTGTCCGGCGTCTTTCTGGGCTGCGCGTTCTTGTCAAAATATTTCTCGGTGGTGCTGGGGCTGACCTACCTGGTCTATTTCGCCGCCTACCGGCGCGAGCGGCTGGCCGGCTTGGGCCTGCTGGTGGCCTGCGCCTTGCCCGGCCCGGCCATCAACCTGGCCTACAACCTGTCGCACGGCTGGTCGAACATCATGTTCAATGTCTACAACCGCAACCAGGATGCGGCGTTCGAGTTGCGCAAGCCGCTGCTGTATGCCGGCATGATGGCCTACCTGGTGACGCCGGCAGCGCTCTGGCTTGCCGTGAAATACCGCCGGGCGCTGTGGGCCGCCGCCCAGTCCCAGCGCCTGCTGGCCTGCCTGGTGGTGGTGCCGCTGGTGTTTTTCGCGCTGCTCTCTGCCAAAAAGGTCATCGGGCTGCACTGGGTGCTGTCGTTTTACCCGTTTGGCTTTGCCTACCTGGCCTTTGCCCTGCCGGCCCAGCGGCTCAAGGCCTGCGCCATCGGCCTGGGCGTGTTCGCCGGCCTGCATGCGGCAGTGGTGGCGGGCTTGTACCTGACGACGCTGGACACCTGGCGCAGCGCCAAGATCTACCCGCAGATCGTTCGCAGCCTCAAGACCGCCGAGATTCTCCAGCAGGCCAGCAGCCCGGGCGTGGTGCTGATGGCCGACTCGTACACCGCCGCGTCGATCTACGGCTTCGAGCGCCGCCAGTACATGCCGGTGTTCGGCCCGGGCAAGTTCCATGCGCGCCAGGACGACATGCTGGTTGATTTTTCGCTTTACCAGGGCAGGGCGCTGCGCATCATCACGCCGGACCAGCCGCTGCTGGAAGAATTCGCGCCCTACTTCAAGACGCTCGTAGTGCGCAGCTTCGTGCAGGACGGCGTGCCGTTCTACCTGGTCGACGGCACGCAGTTCAACTACCCGGCGTACCGCAGCGGCGTGCTGGGCGCGGCCTTTCGGCAGTTCTACAACATTCCGGCCTGG
>JACMQR010000062.1 GCA_014376885.1 Polaromonas sp. | reverse complement strand
GCCGGCAGCCATTCCTGCAGCAGCGCCGGCGTGATCTGCGGGCGCACTGCGCCAATGCGCAGGTTGTCGGTGCGGGTGGTGTCCTGGGTGGACAGGGGCGAGGCAGGACGGGCGTGGGTGTTCATGATGCTTTTCAAGGGTATTTTTTGGCTTACGCGCTTGTCGCACGGACAGTTACAGCTATGTATTCAATAGCAGCTCCAAAAATGGCGAGGCTCATGCGTCCGCATGCCGGGCCATGAGCGTGCCAAGGGCTGCCCTGGCGCAGCGCTGCAGGGCCATCAGCAGGGCGTGGTCGGGCCGGGCCACGCGGTGGCGAACGCGCAGGTCGTGCTGGATCTGGCCCAGCAGGCCGGCAGCCATTTCGGCATCGGCCAGCGCCCGGTGCGCCTGGCCGGTGCGCGCCAGGCCGTGGTAGTCGACCAGCGCGCCGAGCTTGTGGCTGGGCGCCTGCGGATACAAGCGGCGCGACAGCAGCAGGGTGCAGATGAACGGCTGCGGCGCAGCCAGGCCGGCATGGCTGAGTTCGGCCTGCCAGAACCGGCGGTCGAAGGAGGCGTTGTGGGCCACCAGCGGCGCGGCGCCGACAAAGCGGCTGGCCTCGCCAATCACCTGAGCGGCATCGGGCGCGCCGGCCACCATGGCGTTGGTGATGCCGGTCAGCTGGGTGATGAACCCCGGGATGCGCACGCCGGCGTTCATCAGGCTTTGGAACCGGTCAACCACCCGGCCGCCTTCAACCAGCACGATGGCGACCTCGGTCGCACGGTCACCGCCGCCCGGCGAAATGCCGGTGGTTTCAAAATCAATGACGGCGGTGAGGTTCATGAAAAACGTGCCGAACTGCCCAGCAGAGCGGACCAGAGCGGGAAGGCAAGGCCAACGGCACTGTCCTTAGATGTCGATGTTTCCCGCGCGCAGCGCATTTTTTTCAATGAATTCGCGGCGTGGCTCGACCTCGTCGCCCATCAGCATGGTGAACACCCGGTCGGCTTCGATGGCGTCGTCGATCTGCACCTTGAGCAGGCGGCGCACCGTCGGGTCCAGCGTGGTTTCCCAGAGCTGGGCTGGGTTCATTTCGCCCAGTCCCTTGTAGCGCTGGCGGGCTGTCGCGTTTTCAGCCTGGCCGATCAGCCAGCGCATCGCCTGGCGAAAATCGACAACTTTTTCTTCCTTGCGCCGCTCGCCTTCGCCGCGCATGACCTTGGCGCCATTGCCGATCAGGCCCCGGACGGCCGCTGCCGCGTCGGCCAGCGTGGCATAGTCGGCGCCGATCACGAAATCCTGCGTCAGCACGGTGCTTTTGACATTGCCGTGGTGGCGCCGGCTGATGCGCAAGATGGGCTTGTCGCTGCGCTCGTCGAATTCGCCGGCGACCTCGGCCGGCGCGCCGCTGGTGTTCAGCTCGCGCAGCTTGGCCTGCAGGGCCACGGCCGAATGCTCAGCATCGGCCACGGTGTCCAGGTTGAGCGACACGCCATCGGCAATGGCGCGCAGCGCCTCGGCATCCATGAAGCCCATCAGCCGGTTGATGACCGACTCGGCCTGCTGGTGCTTGCGCGCCAGATCGGCCAGCGCCTCGCCGGACAGCACATCGCTGCCCTCGGCGCCCAGCTGCACCGACGCATCCTTGAGCGCAATACGCAGCAAAAAGCCGTCAAGCGCGGCGGTGTCCTTGAGGTACTGCTCTTCCTTGCCGGCCTTGACCTTGTACAGTGGCGGCTGGGCAATGTAGATGTGGCCGCGCTCGATCAGCTCGGGCATCTGGCGGTAAAAAAACGTCAGCAGCAGCGTGCGGATGTGCGCGCCGTCCACATCGGCATCGGTCATGATGATGATGCGGTGGTAGCGCAGCTTGGCGACATTGAAGTCGTCGGCGCCGGGCGTGCCGCCAACGCCGCCGCCCTTACCGATGCCGGTGCCCAGGGCAGTGATCAAAATCAGGATTTCATTGCTGGTCAGCAGCTTTTCGTTGCGCGCCTTTTCCACATTCAGGATCTTGCCCTTGAGCGGCAGGATCGCCTGGAACTTGCGGTCGCGGCCCTGCTTGGCCGAGCCGCCGGCCGAGTCGCCCTCGACCAGGTAGATCTCGCACATCGCCGGGTCTTTCTCCTGGCAGTCGGCCAGCTTGCCGGGCAGGCCCATGCCGTCGAGCACGCCCTTGCGCCGGGTCATGTCGCGCGCCTTTCGGGCCGCTTCCCGGGCCCGGGCGGCCTCGATGATCTTGCCGACGATGATCTTCGCGTCGGCCGGCCGCTCTTGCAGGTAGTCGTGCAGCAGGCGGCTGACGATGTCCTCGACCGGGCCACGCACTTCGCTGGACACCAGCTTGTCCTTGGTCTGGCTCGAAAATTTGGGCTCGGGCACCTTCACGCTCAGCACGCAGCACAGGCCTTCGCGCATGTCGTCGCCGGTCACTTCGACCTTGGCTTTTTTGGCCAGCTCGCTGTCGTCGATGTACTTGTTGATGACCCGCGTCATGGCCGCTCGCAGGCCGGTCAGGTGGGTGCCGCCGTCGCGCAGCGGATTGTTGTTGGTGAAGCAGAGCACCTCCTCGCTGTAGCCGCTGTCCCACTGCATCGCCACTTCAACGCCGATGTTCGTGCCCTGGTCGCTCTGGCGGTCACCCATGGCGGCAAACACATTCGGGTGCAACACCGTCTTGCCCCGGTTGATGAAGGCCACGAAGCCCTTGACGCCAGCCGCCCCGGCGAAGTCGTCTTCCTTTCCGGT
>JACMQR010000362.1 GCA_014376885.1 Polaromonas sp. | reverse complement strand
GGTGCCGTTTCTGGCGGGCGGCCAGCGCCTGGGCCCCGGGCTGCCGTGGTACCGGGGCCAGGCCGGCGCGCCGCTCGAAGCGGAAAGCCAGGCATTGTGCGAGCTGGTGGCGGCCGAACTGCTGGGGCGCAGGGTCAGCATGGCGCTGGACTGCCATTCCGGCTTTGGCTTCAGCGACCGGATCTGGTTTCCGTTTGCCCACACGCCAGAGCCGATCCGCCACCTGGCCGAAATTCATGCCCTGCAGGAAATTTATTTGCAGTCGTACAGCCAGCACCAGTACCGGTTCGAGCCGCAAAGCCTGCAGTACCTGACCCACGGGGACTTGTGGGACCACCTGTATCTGCAGGCCTGCCAGGCTTCGCAAAACGTCTTCTTGCCCCTGACGCTGGAGATGGGGTCGTGGGCCTGGATCAAGAAAAACCCCCGGCAGTTTTTTTCCCGCAGCGGCATCTTCAATCCGCTGGTGGCGCACCGCCAGCAGCGCGTGCTGCGCCGGCACATGGCGTTTCTCGACTTTCTGGGCCGCGCGGCCTGCGGCCATGCCCAGTGGGCTCCAACGGGCGCGGCGCGCAGCCAGCGCCAGCGCGATGCGCTGGCGCACTGGTACGGCTAGCGCGCCCAGGCCCACCCACCCCGACACGCACAAGGCCGCACGATGACCTGGATTTTACTGCGCGGCCTTACCCGCGAAACCGCCCACTGGGGCGGCTTTGCCGATGATTTCCGCCAGGCATTGCCGGCTGGGCAGGTCCTGGCGCTCGACCTGCCGGGAAACGGCGAGTTTCTCCAGCGTGCCAGCCTGCTTTCGGTTGGCAGCACCGTCGACTTTTGCCGCGCTGAACTGGCCGGCCGGGGCATCGCGCCGCCTTACTTTGTGCTGGCGATGTCGCTCGGCGCCATGGTGGCCGCCGACTGGGCATGCCGCTATCCGCAGGACATCGCCGGCTGCGTGCTGGTCAACACCAGTTTCAGGGCCTTCAGCCCGTTTTACCGCCGGCTGCGGCCGGGCAACTACCGGGCGCTGCTGCGCCTGGCGCTGGCGGGCGGCGCACCGGGCGACATCGAAGCCGCGGTGCTGCGGCTGACCAGCCACCGGACCGCCGGGCTGGACAGCACCCTGGCCACCTGGATCGACACGCGGCTTCGCCGGCCAGTGAGCGCTGCCAATGCGCTGCGCCAGTTGCTCTCGGCCGCGCGCTACCGGGCCCGGCTGGAGCCGCCCGAGCCGCCGCTGCTGGTGCTGTGCAGCCGGCGCGACGGGCTGGTGCATCCCGACTGCTCCCGGGCGATTGCCGCGCGCTGGCGCTGCCCGCTGGCCGTGCATCCCTGGGCCGGGCACGACCTGCCACTGGACGACCCGGACTGGGTGATCGGGCAGGTGCGGCACTGGCTCGGCGCGCGTCATAAAAATGACATTGCCCGCCCCTAAAGTGCAGGGGTTCGATAGACCCGGTTCGAGATTCTGGAGAAACTGCATGCTGAGAAAAAACCTGATGGCGGCCGCGTCGCTGTCCCTGATGGCCTGCGCTACGCTGGTGGCCTGCGGCGGCGATGACGCCTTGCCGGCTTTGCCTGGCGCGCCGGCCGTGCCCTTCACCGTCAAGGTGATGGGCTTTAACGACTACCACGGCACGCTGGAGTCGCCCGGCACCTTCGGGCTGAACTCGGCAGTGCCGGCGGCCAGCCGCCCTGCGGTGGGCGGCGCGGAGTTTCTGGCCGCGCAGGTCGCCAGCCTGAAAAAGCAGAACCCGCTCAATGTGGTGGTCGGCGCGGGCGACTCGATTGGCGCCTCGCCGCTGATCTCGTCGCTGTTTTTTGACGAGCCGGCGGTCGAAACGCTCAACCGCATCGGCCTGGAATTCAACGCCGTCGGCAACCACGAGTTCGACAAAGGCCCGGCCGAGCTGCTGCGCCTGCAAAACGGCGGCTGCAAGATGACCGCCGGCGCCATCGACCCGAACAGCTGCCGGGGCGCCGCGGTCGGCACGCCGGTGCCGTTCGAGGGTGCCAAGTTCAAGTGGCTGTCGGCCAATGTGATTGCCACCGCCACCGGCAAGCCGCTGCTGCCGGCCTACGGCGTCAAAACCTTCAACGGCGTCAAGGTGGCCTTCATTGGCATGACGCTCAAGGCCACGCCGGGCATTGTCACGCCGTCGGGCGTGGCCGGGCTGGAGTTCCGGGACGAGGCGCAAACCGTCAACGCCTTGGTTCCCGAGCTGCGCGCCCAGGGCATCGAATCCATCGTGGTGCTGGTGCATGAAGGCGGCTTCCAGACCGGCACGCTGGGCGACATCAATGCCTGCGAAGGCAACCTGGCCGGCTCGGCCATCGCCGGCATCGTCAAGCAGCTGGACAACGCGGTCGACCTGGTGGTCAGCGGCCACACCCATGCGGC
>JACMQR010000361.1 GCA_014376885.1 Polaromonas sp. | reverse complement strand
TGATGTCTATGACCGGACCTCCCAGCCGCTGACCGGGCAGGGCGGTGACTACAAGCTCAAGACGCGCGGCGCGAGCATTCGTTTCGGCGTGCCGTTCACCGAAACCGACACGGTGTACTTTGGCTCGGGCTACGAGTCGCTGACCATTGTTCCGGGCACACTGCCACTGCCGGTCAGCTACCAGGTCTATGCCAACCAGTTCGGCTACAAAAGCAACTCGATTCCGCTGACGGTCGGCTGGTCGCGGGACAGCCGCGACAGCGCCTTGGTGCCCACGTCGGGCCGCTTTCAGCGTGTCTACGGCGACTGGGGCATTGCTGGCGACATCCGGTTTGTCCGTGCCAACTACCAGGTCCAGCAGTACATTCCGCTGAACAAGCAGTTCACCCTGGCTTTGAACGGCGAGCTGGGCTGGGGCAAAGGACTGAACGGCCAGCCGTATCCGCTGTTTAAAAACTACTACTCCGGCGGTTTGGGGTCGGTGCGCGGCTTCCAGCAGGGCTCGCTCGGCCCGCGCGACACCTCGGACCTGTCGGTGGGCGCGCCGAAAAAACTGACGCTCAATGCCGAGCTGATCGCCCCGTTTCCGGGTGCCGGCAACGACCGCACCTTGCGCCTGTATGGCTTTGTTGATGCCGGCAATGTGTTCAAGGACTCTTACAAGCTCAGCGGACCGGACGGCTTGAGGGCCTCCACCGGCCTGGGTATCAGCTGGATATCGCCGGTCGGCCCGCTGCGCATCGCTCTTGCGGTTCCCTTGCGCAAACAGGCCGGCGATAAAATCGAACGCCTCCAATTCCAAATCGGTACCTCTTTCTAATGACAAAACTTTCAAGCAAAATCATTTTCGGCCTGGTGATCGCGGTGGCCGGATTTGCCGCCAGTGCCCAGGAGTTCAAGATTGGGGTGGTTAACCTGGACCGTATTTTCCGCGAAGCCAGCTCGGCCAAGGCGGCGCAGACCAAACTGGAGCAGGAATTCAGCAAACGCGAAAAGGAGCTGACCGACCTGGGTGCCCAGCTCAAGACGCAGTCGGACAAGTTCGAGCGTGAAGCGCCGACGCTGGCAGAAAGCCAGCGCACCCTGCGCCAGCGCCAGCTGGTCGACCAGGACCGCACCTTCCAGACCAAGCGCCGCGAATTCCAGGAAGACCTGAGCGCCCGGAAAAACGAAGAGCTGCAGCTCGTCATCGAGCGCGCCAACAAGGTCGTCAAGTCTCTGGCTGAAACTGAAAAATACGACCTCATCTTGCAGGAGTCGGTGTATGTCAACCCAAAGCATGACATCACCGACAAGGTGATCAAGGCGCTGAACGCTTCCAAGTAAATCCCGGTGGCGCGCGTACCCACATGCGTGCATCCAGCAGGCGCCGCATGACCCTCAAGCTGGCTGACATCACCCGGCTGCTGGTCGATCAGGTGCCAGCCGAGCTGGTGGGCAACCCGGACCTGCTGATCGACCGGCTGTCCACCCTGCAAGCGTCCGGTCCAAACGACCTGACTTTCCTCAGCCATCCCAAGTACCTCGGCCAGCTGGCCCAATCTGCCGCCGGCTGCGTGATTGTTGCGCGCTCAGCCCGCGATGCGGCGGTGCGGCGCGGCGCATGCATCGTGGTGGACGATCCTTATTATTATTTCGCGCTGGTCACGCAGCTCTGGAAACGGCTGCATGCGCCGCCGGCTGTGCCAGCCATCCACTCGAGCGCCGTGATCGATCCGGCCGCCAGCATAGGCCGGGGCGTGTCGATCGGCGCCTTTGCCTGCATTGCTGCCGGTGCGTCGATTGGCGAGGGCGTGCACATCGGCGCCCACTGCGTCATTGGCGCGAATGCGTCCATTGGCGCAGGCAGCCGGCTCGCGGCGCGCGTGACGCTGGCCGACGATTGCCGCATTGGCGAGCGCTGCATCATTCACCCCGGCGCGGTGATTGGCGCGGACGGCTTTGGCTTTGCGCCGCATGGCGGGCGCTGGGTGAAGATCGAGCAACTTGGTGCGGTGCAGATCGGCAACGATGTTGAAATCGGCGCCAACACCTGCATCGACCGCGGCGCCCTGCAGGACACGGTGCTCGAAGACGGCGTCAAGCTCGACAACCTGGTGCAGATCGGCCACAACGTGCGCGTCGGGGCGCACAGCGCCATGGCCGGCTGCGCCGGCGTGGCCGGCAGCGCGACGATCGGCGCGCACTGCACCGTCGGCGGCGGCGCCATCGTCCTGGGCCACCTTCGCCTGGCCGACCATGTGCATGTCTCGGCGGCGTCCACCGTGACCCGGTCGCTGTTGAAGGCGGGCCACTACACGGGCCTCTTTCCCATCGACGACAATGCCGCCTGGGAAAAAAACGCCGCCACGCTCAAGCAGCTCCATGAGCTGCGCGCCCGGCTCAAACATACCGAACAATCCCTGCGCGCCCTGCAGGCTAGAGGCAAAGAAAAAAACCATGATGGACATTCACCAGATTCTCAAGCAGCTGCCGCACCGCTACCCGATCCTGCTGATCGACCGGGTGCTTGAGATCGAAAACGGGAAAAGCATCAAGGCCCTGAAAAATGTCTCGATCAACGAGCCGTTTTTCATGGGCCACTTTCCAAAATACCCGGTCATGCCGGGCGTGCTGATGATCGAGGCCATGGCGCAGGCCGCCGCCTTGCTGTCTTTTTCGACGCTGGGCGTGACGCCCGACGACAAAACCGTTTATTACTTCGCCGGCATCGACGCCGCCCGTTTCAAGCGGCCGGTCGGCCCGGGCGACCAGATGATCATGGATGTCAGCCTGCTGCGCATGAAAGCCGGAATTTTCAAGTACAAGGGCGTGACCCGGGTGGACGGGCACATCGCCTGCGAGGCCGAACTGATGTGCACCATGCGCACTGTGGCCTGAGCCGGTGACCATGACCATGCCAGCCGAGTCCGCGCGCATCCATGCCACCGCCCTGGTTGACCCGTTGGCGCAGCTCGACAGCTCGGTCACGGTCGGGCCGTACAGCGTCATCGGCCCGCATGTCCGGATCGGCCCGGGTACCACCGTCGGCGCGCACTGCGTGATTGAAAACCACACGACGATTGGTGCCGACAACCAGATATTCCAGTTCAATTCGCTGGGCGGCGTGCCGCAGGACAAGAAATACGCTGGCGAGCCGTGCGAACTGGTGATCGGTGACCGCAACACGGTTCGCGAATTCTGCACCTTCAACATCGGCTCGCCAGGCGACAGCGGCATCACGCGCATTGGCAACGACAACTGGATCATGGCCTATGTGCATGTGGCCCATGACTGCATGGTCGGCAACCACACCATCTTTGCCAACAACACGACGCTCGGCGGCCACGTCCACATCGGCGACTGGGTGATTTTGGGCGGCTTTACCGGTGTGCACCAGTTCGTGCGGCTGGGCGCGCACAGTTTTACCGCTGTGTCATCGGTACTGCTGGCCGATCTGCCGCCGTTTGTCATGTGCCAGGGCCAGCCGGCCAAGGCCCGCTCGATGAATTTTGAAGGTCTGCGCCGCCGGGGCTTTTCAGCCGAGCGCATTGGGGCTGTCAAGGCCATGCACAAGGCCCTATACCGGGACAACCTGACGCTGGAGCAGGCCAAGCTGCAAATTTCCAGCCTGGTGCAAAAATATCCCGAAGCCCTGGCTGACGTGCAGATGATGCTTGCATTTTTAGCGCAGGCATCGCCCCAGCGCGGCATTGTCCGCTAGCGGGCAAGGCGGGTGATGCCGGTGGCGCCAGTTCCTTTTTCGCTTCCTGCGCCGGCGTTGCCGCGCCTGGCGATGGTGGCGGGCGAAGCCTCGGGCGACCTGCTCGCCGGCTTGCTGCTTGACGGCTTGAGGGCGCGCTGGCCGGGCTTGAAACCGGCCGGCATCGGTGGCCCGCACATGGCCAGCCGAGGCTTTGACGCCTGGTGGCCGAGCGACACGCTGGCGGTGCGCGGCTATGTCGAGGTGCTGCGCCACTACCGGGAAATCGCCGGCATCCGTAGCCAGCTCAGGCAGCGCCTGTTGAACGGGCCGGGCCCGCGCCCCGATATCTTCATCGGCGTCGATGCGCCCGATTTCAACCTGGACCTGGAGGCGGCGTTAAAGGCCGGCGGCATCAAGACGGTGCAGTTTGTCTGCCCGTCGATCTGGGCCTGGCGGGCCGACCGGGTTGAAAAAATCAGGCGCAGCGTGGACCATGTGCTGTGCATTTTCCCGTTCGAGCCGGCCCTGCTGGCCGGGTACGGCATTGCCGCGACCTATGTCGGGCATCCGCTGGCCGCGGTGATCGCGCTGCGGCCCGATCGCCAGGCGGCCCGGCAGGCG
>JACMQR010000360.1 GCA_014376885.1 Polaromonas sp. | reverse complement strand
TTGGCAGGGTCGAAACTCGCCGATATTCGCGGCAAGCTCGCAGAGCTCTCCCGCATGGAGGCAGTCCTTTCCGGCTTGGTCAAGGCTTGCCACGTCGGACGCGGAAAGGTGTCTTGCCCCCTAATCGCCGCGTTTCACGCCGCTGGCTGAGCTTCGGGCCGCAATAAACCTTTTTTACAAAATGGGCTTGACTCCGTAGACAACTACGGCCTTAGGCTACGGTTATGAATATCGAAACGCCCCCTCCTGTAAACGCACCGCGTGTTGGTTCTTTCGCTCTGGGCGCAGCTGCCGCAGCGGCTTTGCTGGCCTCCGCCTGCTGCGTCGCGCCGCTGGCGCTCGTCCTGCTCGGCATCTCCGGCGCGTGGATCGGCCAGCTCGCGGCCTTTGAGCCTTACCAGCCATTCTTCCTCGCTGCGGCTGCGGGCGCTCTGTTCCTCGCCTGGCGAAAGATTTGGCGCGCTCCGGACTGCGCCGACAGCCGCGCGTGCGCGGCGCCCGCAGCGAAGCGCGCGCAAAAAGTCATCTTTTTGACTATCGCCGCGCTACTTGTCCTCGTTCTCGGCTTCCCGATTGCCGCGCCCTTGTTTTACTAAGGACCAACCAATGAAATCCGCCCTCCTGATCCTCGCGCTGCTAACTGGCCAGGCTTTCGCCGCGCCCCAGACGACGACGTTGTCTGTGCCGACCATGAGCTGCGCGTCCTGCCCGGTGACCATCAAGGCCGCGCTCACGCGGGTCCCCGGCGTCACGTCGATCAAAAGCGACTTGGCCAAGCGGCAGACCACTGTCGTCTACGACGACGCGAAGACCGACCTTGCGGCGCTGTCGAAGGCCACCGCCGACGCGGGCTTCCCCTCTTCCCCGTTAAAGGCAGCGAAGTGACCGCCGAGCCCGAACTCGCCTCGACGATCACCTGCCCCGAGTGCGGCCACTCGAAGGATGAAACGATGCCCACCGACGCCTGCCAGTGGTTCTACGACTGCGATGGCTGCGGCGCGGTGCTCAAACCCAAGGCTGGCGACTGCTGCGTCTATTGCTCCTATGCAACCGTCCCGTGCCCGCCAGTGCAGGCGACGGGGTCCAAAGGCTGTTGCGGCTGATCGGAGGCCGCTGGCCACCGTCGGCAAGGTTTGTCCAAGCGGCCACAACCGCTACATAGGCAACCTCAGTCGGTGAGCCTACCCCGAACAGATCGGACGTCCGCTTTGCGGCAAGGAATGCGTAGGGAGCAATTGCCGCTTTGTCTCGTAAAGCGCCGGTCCTGAACGACCGTTGGCTGGAAGTAAATTGGGTTGCCGGTAAGCCGACACCGACGATCGGCAGCATTCGCTGCATTGCTGACGTACCTCCCGATCCATAGAAGACGTTCAATCTGAACTTCGGCTTCGAAGAATGTTGGCCGTCGGCCCAGACCGGCGGCAGAACTATTTTCGTTTTTACGGCTCGTTGTTGATGCCCTGGCCAATTGGACAAGGATGCCGAGGAGATGACCGTGGTCAAATTTGCGGCGGCGGCAACCTTTAGAAGGGTTGGATTAACCCGTCTTACCCAAGCGCAAACCCTTTGGGGGGTTCTTTGGGGGGTAGAACGATTTTTTTATCGTCTGCCATAGGTAAATTGGCGGAAGCGGTGAGATTCGAACTCACGGAGGACTCGCATCCTCGGCAGTTTTCAAGACTGCTGCATTCAACCGCTCTGCCACGCTTCCAAGCCGGCTAGTTTAACCGCAGGCCTGGCAGGACTTTGGGCCGGCGTCCGAAAAATTAACGGCTCAGGCAGCCTGCAGCATGCCTTTGCTCTCGATGAAGGCGATGACCTCGGCCAGGCCGGCCTGGGTTTTCAGGTTGGTCATGACAAACGGCTTGAGGCCCTTGGCCGTGGTGCGCATGCGGATGGTGTCCGCTTCCATCACGCCCAGATCAGCGCCCACGTACGGCGCCAGGTCGGTTTTGTTGATGACGAGCAGGTCGCTCTTGGTGATGCCCGGCCCGCCCTTGCGCGGGATTTTTTCGCCGGCGGCGACGTCGATCACGTAGATCGTCAGGTCGCTCAGTTCGGGGCTGAAGGTGGCGGCCAGGTTGTCGCCGCCCGACTCGATGAAGACCACGTCGGCATCGGGAAACTCTTCGAGCATGCGGTCGATGGCTTCGAGGTTGATCGACGCGTCCTCGCGGATCGCCGTGTGCGGGCAGCCGCCGGTCTCCACGCCCATGATGCGCTCGGCGTCGAGCGCGCCGCTGACGGTGAGGATGCGCTGGTCTTCCTTGGTATAGATGTCGTTGGTGATGGCCACCAGGTCGTATGTGCCCTTCATGGCCTTGCAGAGCATCTCCAGCAGGGTGGTCTTGCCCGAACCGACCGGCCCGCCGATGCCCACGCGCAGGGGCGGCAGTTTTTTGGTGCGGTTGGCGATGTGGTGCAGGCGCATGGGAACTACCTTGGACGGATGAAAAAAGGGCGTTTCGCTCAAGAGCGAAACAGCCGGGAATACTGGGTTTCATGCTGGGCCGACAAAATCGCCAGCATGGGTGAAAACGCCTGGCGCTCGTCGTCCAGCAGTTGCCTCGCAGAATCGACCGCCGCCGGAATGTCGCGGGCCAGGCGCGCCAGGATGCGCTGGCCGGCGCTCTGGCCGAGCGGCACCGACTTGAGCGCGGCCTGCACCATGTTCTCGGCCCAGCCGAAGGCGTAGGCCAGCAGGCAGTCGCGCACGCCGGCCTCCAGGGGCGAGGCGGCCAGGGCGAAGGCCACCGGGTAGGTGGGCTGCATGCGGGCGCAGGCGTCGATGTGCGCCGGGTTGGCGCCGTCGTGGTTGCGTAGCCAGTCGAGCAGCGAGCGGCCCATCTGCTCGGCCTGCAGCCGAAGCTCGCTCGATTCGCGGGTCTGCAGCACCCAGGCGTTGAGCTGGCGGATGCGCGGCAGGTTTGCTTCGCGCCAGGCCGGTATCGCCTGGGCAATGACCGCCAGGTCGACGCGCGCCAGCGTCAGGTGCAGTTGGTCGGCCAGCCAGTCGGATGCTATGCTTTCAGTAGCTACTCCAGAACGGTCTACGGCCGCTTCAAGCACTTCTGAATAAGAAAACCCGCCCACGGGCAGGGCCGGGGAGGCGAGCCAGATCAGCTGCAGCAGGCTGGCCGCTGGCAGGGCGGTTTCGGTTGGGTGAGGCAATTCCCGCGCCTGGCTCAGTGGCTGTGCGGCTTGCGCGGGTGAATCTGAATGGCGACCGGCTGGATGACCTTGGACGAATGGCCATGGTCGTGCCCATGGTGGCAATCCGGTCCGTGGACATGGGCGGCTGGCGGTGCGGCGGCAACTGCGGGCGTATGTTCGTGACCGTGCCGGTGGCCGCCTGTACTGTAGGCGCCGCCTTCGGGCTCGAAGGCTTCTTCGGCCTCGACGACCGTCAGGTGCATGGCGCGCAGCAGCTCGGCCAGCACATGGTCGGGCTCGATTTTCAGGTGGTCGGGTTTCAGCTCGATCGGCACATGGCGGTTACCCAGGTGGTAGGCCGCGCGGGTCAGGTCGAAGGGCGAGCCGTGCGCCGTGCAGGCCGTGATGCGCAGCACCGCCTGCGGCGCGGCAATCACCCGCACCATCGAGCCATCTTCGGCCAGCAGCAGGTCGCCGCCGCGCAGCAAGGTGCCACGCGGCAAAAATACCCCAAGCTGACGGCCGAGCGAGTCGGTGGCGTCAAAGCGGCTTTTCTGGCGCACGTCCCAGTCGAGCTCCACCGTGGACGCGCGTTTGAGCAGCACCGGGGCCAGGCCGGCGCCCTGCGAAATGAGTTTGGAGATTTGCAGCATCGCTTGATTAAAACAAAAAGTAGCGCTGCGTCATCGGCAGGCTGGTGGCCGGCTCGCAGCTCAAGAGCTGGCCGTCGGCGCGCACCAGGTAGGTCTGGGCATCGATTTCCATTTTCGGTAGGTAATTGTTGTGCACCATGTGCTGCTTGCGCACGCCCCGGATGTTCTTCACCGCGCTCAGCGTCTTGGCCAGGCCAAAGCGCTCCTGGATGCCGGCGGCCAGACCGGCCTGTGACACGAAAGTCAGCGAGCCCCGGGCCACCGCGCCGCCGAAGGCACCGAACATCGGCCGGTAATGCACCGGCTGCGGCGTCGGAATGGATGCGTTCGGGTCGCCCATGGCGGCCAGGGCGATGAAGCCGCCCTTGAGGATGATCGACGGCTTGATGCCGAAAAACGCCGGCTTCCAGACCACCAGGTCGGCCAGCTTGCCAACTTCGACGGAGCCGACCTCGTGCGAGATGCCGTGGGCAATCGCCGGGTTGATGGTGTATTTGGCGATGTAGCGCTTGATGCGGAAGTTGTCGTTCCTGGGATTTTGCTCAATTGCAGAGCCCCCACCCCAACCCTCCCCCAGCGGGGGAGGGGGCAAGAGGTGGCCGCGCTGCTGCTTCATCTTGTGCGCGTTCTGCCAGGTGCGGATGATGACCTCGCCGACGCGCCCCATGGCCTGGCTGTCGCTGGACATCATGCTGATCGCGCCCAGGTCGTGCAGGATGTCTTCGGCGGCGATGGTTTCCTTGCGGATGCGGCTTTCGGCAAAAGCCAGGTCTTCGGCAATCGACGGGTCCAGGTGGTGGCAGACCATCAGCATGTCGACATGCTCGTCGAGCGTGTTGACGGTGTAGGGCATGGTCGGGTTGGTCGACGACGGCAGAAAGTTGGCCTCGCCGACGACCCGCAAAATGTCGGGCGCATGGCCGCCGCCCGCGCCTTCGGTGTGAAAGGCGCACAGGCTGCGGCCCTTGGTGGCGGCAATCGTGTTCTCGACAAAGCCCGACTCGTTCAGCGTGTCGCTGTGGATGGCGACCTGCACATCTAGCTCCTCGGCCACGTCCAGGCAGTTGCTGATCGCCGCCGGCGTCGTGCCCCAGTCTTCGTGGAGCTTCATGCCGATGACGCCGGCGTTGACCTGCTCGTGCAGACCAGCCGGCAGGCTGGCGTTGCCCTTGCCCAGAAACCCCAGGTTCATTGGAAAGGCGTCGGCCGCCTGCAGCATGCGCTCGATGTTCCACGGCCCGGGCGTGCAGGTGGTGGCAAAGGTGCCGGTGGCCGGACCCGTGCCGCCGCCCAGCATGGTCGTGACGCCCGACGCCAGCGCTTCCTCGATCTGCTGCGGGCAGATGAAGTGAATGTGCGAGTCGATGCCGCCGGCCGTGACGATCATGCCTTCACAGCTGATGATTTCGGTGCCCGGGCCGATGACGATGTCCACGCCGGGCTGCACATCGGGGTTGCCCGCCTTGCCGATGGCGGCAATGCGCCCGCCCTTCAGGCCGATGTCGGCCTTGACGATGCCCCAGTGGTCCAGGATGAGCGCGTTGGTCATCACCGTGTCCATGGCGCCCGCGGCATTGGTGCGTTGCGATTGCGCCATGCCGTCGCGAATGGTCTTGCCGCCGCCGAACTTGACCTCCTCGCCATAGCCGCCGGCGCGCAGGGTGAAGTCGGCCTCGACCTCGACCAGCAGGTCGGTGTCGGCCAGGCGCAGGCGGTCGCCGACCGTCGGGCCAAAGATTTCGGCATAGGCGCGGCGCCCGATCGTGGCCATCAAAGCGCTCCTTCGACGCAGGCGCCGACCGGGCCATTCACCAGGCCGCGAAAGCCGTGGATGATGCGTTCGCCGGCGTAGTCGACCAGCTCGACCGTGCGCTGCTGGCCGGGCTCGAAGCGCACCGCGCTGCCCGACGCGATATTGAGCCGCATGCCGCGCGCCGCCAGCCGGTCAAAACCGAGCGCTGCGTTGGTTTCGGCAAAGTGGTAGTGCGAGCCGACCTGGATCGGCCGGTCGGCGGTGTTGTGCACCACCACCACCTGCGTGCGGCGGCCGGGATTGAGCACATGGTCTCCCGCATCGGTCAGCAGTTCTCCGGGAATCATGGGATTAGTTCCTTGATGGGTTTGTCTTGGGACGCAAAATTGAAGTCGTTGGCCGCTGGGGTGCATGCGGGCTGGGCATGTATAACTATGGAAAAAATAGCGAACAAGGCATTCAGACAATCGGCTGGTGCACCGTCACCAGCTTGGTGCCGTCGGGAAAGGTGGCTTCGACCTGAATATCGGGGATCAGCTCGGCGATGCCGTCCATCACGTCGGCGCGGCTCAGGATGGTGCGCCCTTCGCTCATCAGCTGCGCGACGGTCTTGCCGTCGCGCGCGCCTTCCATCACGGCCGCGCTGATCAGCGCCACGGCTTCGGGGTAGTTGAGCTTGAGGCCACGGGCGCGGCGCCGCTCGGCCAGCAGGGAGGCGGTGAAGATCAGCAGCTTGTCTTTTTCTCGGGGCGTGAGTTCCATGCGGGCACTTTCGGGTTCGGCTTTTTAAAAATTGCAAGATTGGTGCCACCCGGACACTCGGGTGGCACAAAAGGTGCAGCAGCCAGTCGGACTCCACTTTACCGCCTGCCATGCTGTGTCCATGAACGCCCCCGCCACGCCCTCACCGCCCGCCGGCCTGCCGCCAACGCCTGCGGCGAAGGTCCCGGCAGCGGGCGCCGCGCCGGTGGCGCCGGTGCAGCGCATCATCAAGGTCAGGCGCGACTACAACAGCTGGGTCGCCAGCGAAACCATGGAAGACTATGCGCTGCGCTTTACGCCGCAGCGCTTTCGCAAATGGTCGGAGTGGCGGGTGGCCAACACCGCCTTCGGCGCGGCCTCGTTCCTGATTCTGGAGGCCGTGGGCGCGACCTTGCTGGTGAAGTACGGCTTTACCAACGCCTTCTGGGCCATTGTGGCGACGGGGCTGATCATCTTCCTGGCTGGCTTGCCGATCAGCATTTATGCCGCGCGCTACGGCGTGGACATGGATTTGCTGACGCGCGGCGCAGGTTTCGGCTACATCGGCTCGACGCTGACCTCGCTGATCTACGCCTCGTTCACCTTCATCTTCTTTGCGCTCGAAGCCGCTGTCATGGCCTACGCGCTGGAGCTGGCCTTTGGCATCCCGCCCAGATGGGGCTACCTGGTCTGCGCGCTGATCGTGATTCCACTGGTCACGCACGGCGTTTCAACCATCAGCCGGCTGCAGGTCTGGACGCAGGCGCTGTGGCTGCTCATGCTGGTCGTGCCCTTCGTTTATGTTCTGGTGCTCGCTCCTGGTGCGTTTTCTGGCGTTGTCGGTTACGCCGGCGAAAAAGGGCGCAGTGGCGTGTTTGATTTGCACCTTTTTGGTGCTGCCTTGACGGTGGGCATCGCATTGATCACCCAGATGGGCGAGCAGGCCGACTATTTGCGCTTCATGCCGGTGCAGACCCCGGCCAACCGCTGGCGCTGGTGGGGCGCGGTGCTGGTCGGCGGGCCGGGCTG
>JACMQR010000359.1 GCA_014376885.1 Polaromonas sp. | reverse complement strand
GCAGGTCATGATGTATGCCTGGCCGGCTTATGTCGCCAGTCCGGGCGACCTGGCGCCGGACATGGCGCAGTTGCTGCGCTGGGCTTCGTGGGTGCTGTCGCTGCCGGTGCTGCTGTTTTCCTGCGCGCCGTTTTTCAGGAACGCACTGCGTGACCTGCGCCATCGCCGGGTCAGCATGGACCTGCCGGCCGCGCTGGGCATGGCGATCACGTTTGCCGTGAGCTCTCTGGGAACCTTCGAGCCGCGCGGAATCTTCGGCGCCGAGGTGTATTTTGACTCCTTCACGATGTTCGTTTTTTTCCTGCTGGCCGGGCGCTGGCTGGAACTGCGCCTGCGGGACCGGACCGCCGGCGCGCTGGAAGCCTTGATGAACCGCCTGCCGGACAGCGTCGAGCGGCGCGGCGCTGACGGCACTTTTGAGCGCGTGGCGGTGCGCCGGCTGCGGCCGGGCGATGTCGTCAAGGTGCTGCCGGGCGAGGCTTTTCCGGCTGACGGCCTTGTTCTGGAAGGCCAGACGCTGGCCGATGAAGCCCTGCTGACCGGCGAATCGCGGCCCTTGCCCCGGGGGGTCGGTGGCCGGGTGATTGCCGGCAGCCACAACCTGGCGGCGCCGGTGCTCGTGCAGGTGGAGCTGACGGGCGACAAGACGCGGTTTTCCCAGATCGTTGCGCTGATGCAAAGCGCGTCCACCTCCAAGCCGCAGCTGGCGCAGCTGGCCGATCGCATCGCCAAGCCGTTTTTGGTGTTTGTCCTGCTGGCCGCTGCCGGGGCAGGTGCCTACTGGTGGCCGCAGGACCCGGGCCATGCCCTGATGGTGGCCGTGGCGGTGCTGATCGTGACCTGCCCGTGCGCGCTGTCGCTCGCCACGCCGGCCGCCATGCTCGCCAGCGCCGGAACGCTGGCGCGCAGCGGCGTGCTGGTCCAGCGCCTGCAGGCATTGGAAACGCTGGCAACGGTCGACACGGTGGTGTTCGACAAAACCGGTACCCTGACCCGCGATGCGTTTTCCCTGGGCAAGGTGACCACCCGCGAAGGGGTTTCGGTCCAGCAGGCCCTGGCCATGGCCGGCGCGCTGGCCCGGCATTCGCTGCATCCGGTGGCGCGCGCGCTGGCGACGCCGCCCGGCGCGTGGCGGGTGCAGGACGTCAAGGAGGTTGCCGGGCAGGGCGTGTCGGCCCGTCTTGACCACCCGAGCCAGCCGGGGTCAACAGTGGTGGCGCGCCTGGGTTCGGCGCTGTTTTGCGGTGTCGCCCGGCCGGCTCCGCCGGCCCTGCATGCCTGCCTGAGCGACGACCAGGGCTGGGTGGCGACGATCGAGTTGCAGGAAGACCTGCGGCCCGATGCAAAAGCCACCGTCAGGGCGCTCAAAGCCCTGGGCCTGCAGGTGTGCCTGCTGTCCGGTGACCTGGCGGAGTCGGCCAGCCGCGTTGCTGCCCAGGCGGGCATCGACCAGGTGCGCGCAGGCTGTACGCCGCAGGACAAGCTGGACTTTCTGCGCGGCCTGCAGGCCCAGGGGCGCAGGGTGGCCATGGTGGGCGACGGCCTGAACGACGGACCGGTGCTGGCCGGCGCGCATGTGTCGTTTGCGTTCGGCCAAGCCGTGCCGCTGGCGCAGGCGCAGGCCGACCTGGTGGTGCTGGGCGACCAGCTGGGCACGATCGCGCAGGCTACGCTGCAGGCGCGGCGCACCCTGGGCCTGGTCCGGCAAAATTTAGGGTGGGCCGCTGGCTACAACCTGGTGTGCGTGCCGCTGGCCGTTGTTGGCTGGCTGCCCGCCTGGCTGGCCGGCCTGGGCATGGCGCTGAGCTCCTTGCTGGTGGTCCTCAATGCGCTGCGCCTGTCCCGGGCAGCAGCGCCGCTGGAGCATGTTTGATGGACATTTTGTACCTGCTGATTCCGCTGTCGGTCATCCTGGTTTTCTTCATTCTGGGCGGCCTGGGCTGGGCCATTTACCGGGGCCAGTTTGAAGACATCGACGCCGAAGGGGAGCGCATTCTTCGCGATGATTGACGCATGTCAAGCTTTGTTTTTTCACCTTGCGCTACGCTTGCAGCTGTACAAAACAAGAGGTGAAAAGTGAAATTTGCCAATGCACAGGCAACCACCTACAACGACACGGTGGTGCGGCAGTTTGCCATCATGACAGTGGTCTGGGGCGTGGTGGGCATGCTGGTGGGCGTGGTCATCGCCGCCCAGCTGGCCTGGCCGGAGCTCAACTTCGGAGTTCCCTGGCTCAGCTACGGCCGCTTGCGGCCCCTGCACACGAATGCGGTGATTTTTGCGTTCGGCTGCTGCGGGCTGATGGGCACGTCTCTGTATGTGGTGCAGCGCACCTGCCAGGTGCGCCTGTTTTCCGACAAGCTGGCGGCGTTTGTTTTCTGGGGCTGGCAGGCGGTCATCGTGGCCGCCGCCATTTCGCTGCCGCTGGGCTACACCCAGGGCAAGGAATACGCCGAACTCGAATGGCCCATCGACATCCTGATCACGCTGGTCTGGGTGGCCTACGCCTTTGTGTTTTTCGGCACTGTCGGCACCCGCAAGGTCCGGCACATCTATGTGGCCAACTGGTTTTACGGCGCCTTCATCATCGCCATCGCCATGCTGCACCTGGTGAACAATGCGGCCATTCCGGTGGGTTTCATGAAGTCTTATTCCGCCTATGCCGGCGTGCAGGATGCGATGGTGCAGTGGTGGTACGGCCACAATGCGGTGGGCTTTTTATTGACCGCCGGCTTCCTGGGCATGATGTACTACTTCATTCCCAAGCAGGCCGAGCGGCCGGTGTATTCGTACCGCCTGTCGATCGTGCACTTCTGGGCCTTGATCTTCACCTACATGTGGGCCGGCCCGCATCACCTGCACTACACCGCCCTGCCGGACTGGACGCAGTCGGTCGGCATGGTGTTTTCCTTGATCCTGCTGGCGCCCAGCTGGGGCGGCATGATCAACGGCATCATGACCCTGTCGGGCGCCTGGCACAAGCTGCGCGACGACCCGATCCTGCGCTTTTTGATCGTCTCGCTGTCGTTCTACGGCATGAGCACCTTCGAAGGCCCGATGATGTCCATCAAGACCGTCAACGCGCTGTCGCACTACACCGACTGGACCATTGGCCATGTGCATTCCGGCGCGCTCGGCTGGGTCGGCTTGATCACCATCGGCAGCATGTACTACCTGATTCCGCGCCTGTTCGGCCAAAAGCAGATGTACAGCATGAAGGCCGTGGAAGTACATTTCTGGACCGCCACCATCGGCATCGTGGTCTACATCGCGGCGATGTGGATTGCCGGCGTGATGCAGGGGCTGATGTGGCGCGCCATCAATCCGGACGGCACGCTGACCTATACCTTTGTCGAATCGGTCAAGGCGACGTTCCCCTTCTACGTGTTGCGCCTGTCCGGCGGCCTGCTGTACTTCGGCGGCATGGTGATCATGCTCTGGAACACCTACAAGACGGTCACGGCCGGCCGTTCCATCACCGTCACCGTCACCATTCCAGGTGCCACGCGTGCCGTGGCCCCCGCTTGAGGACACCAACAACATGGCCAATACCCCATCGAGCAGCGGTCTTTCCCACGAAAAGATCGAAACCAACAACTTTTTGATGATCGTGCTGATCCTCCTGGTGCTCGCCATTGGCGGCCTGGTGGAGATCGTGCCGCTTTTCTTTCAAAAATCGACAACCGAGCCCATCAAGGGATTGCAGCCCTACACCGCGCTGCAGGTCATCGGCCGCGACATCTACGTACGGGAAGGCTGCTACAACTGCCATTCGCAAATGATCCGGCCGTTCCGGGCTGAAACCCTGCGCTACGGTCCGTATTCGGTGGCCGGCGAGTCTGTTTATGACCACCCGTTTCAGTGGGGCAGCAAGCGCACCGGGCCCGACCTGGCCCGGGTGGGCGGCAAGTACAGCGACGAGTGGCACCGCATTCACCTGAACAATCCGCGCGACCTGGTGCCCGAGTCGAACATGCCGGCCTATGCATGGCTGGAAAAAACGCCGGTGGACGACGCATCGATCAAGTCCCATATGCAAGGGCTGCGCACGGTGGGCACGCCCTACACCGATGAGCAGATCGCCGCGGCGCCAGCGGACGTCAAGGGGAAAACAGAAATCGAAGCAGTGATCGCCTATCTGCAGGTGCTCGGCATTCACCGCAAATAAGCACCCAGGAGAGCCGTCTTCATGGACATCAACCTACTGCGATCCGTTGTGACGGTGGCAACGTTTCTCGTTTTTATCGGCATCGTCGCCTGGGCCTGGTCCGGCCGCAATGCCAAAGACTTTGACGAGGCGGCCCGCTTGCCGTTCAAGCAAGACGACTAGCCCGAGCCACAACAACGGACAAGAAAGAAAGGAAGGAAGAAAAAAATGAGCGACTTCACCAGCAATTTCTGGTCGTTCTATGTCACCGGCATCTCGCTGGTCGGCATTGGGGCCTGCCTGCTGCTTTTGTGGTTCAGCGGCAGGGCCAAGGCCATGACCGCCAACGACAACACCACCGGCCATGTCTGGGACGGCGACCTGCGCGAGATGAACAACCCGCTGCCGCGCTGGTGGGTGTGGCTGTTCATCATCACCGTGGTGTTTGCCCTGGGCTACCTGGTCATGTACCCGGGCCTGGGCAATTATGGCGGCACCTTTGGCTGGAGCGCCGTGGGCCAGTACGAGGCCGAGGTGGCCAAGGGCAACAAGGAGGTCGAGCCTTTGTATGCTAGGTTCAATGGCATGAAGCCCGAAGACATGGCGGCCGACGCGCATGCCATGGCCATCGGCGAACGCCTGTTCATGAACAACTGCTCGCAATGCCACGGCTCGGACGCGCGCGGCAGCAAGGGCTTTCCCAACCTGACGGACAAGGACTGGCTGCACGGCGGCACGCCGGACAAGATCATCGAAACCCTCACAGTGGGCCGCATGGGCAACATGCCGCCCATGGCCGCTGCGGTCGGCTCGCCCGACGACGTGCGCAATGTGGCGCACTATGTGCTCAGCCTGTCGGCCAGTCCGCACGATTCGGTAAAAGCCGCGCTGGGCAAAAGCAAGTTCAGTGTCTGCGCAGCCTGCCATGGGGCCGACGGCAAGGGCAATCAGGCAATTGGCGCACCCAACCTGACGGACGACATCTGGCTGCATGGCTGGGGAGAAAACGCCATTGTGGCCATGGTCAACAACGGCAAGGTCAACCAGATGCCCGCCCAGGCGCCAAAACTGACCGAATCTCAAATTCGCGTGCTGGCGTCTTATGTCTGGGGCTTGTCCAACAAGCCGGGTGCCGTGGCGCTGAAGTAAGGCTTGCCCGGCATTTCCCCCTGCCGGGGTTTCGTTAGAAATCCGTAGCTGTGGAACATTCAAAACCAACTGCCCGAAAAATCATTCCCATCGCGGTGGTGGCTGGCAACGCGCGGCCGGCCAGCGGCGACAGCGAATTCGTCAGTCTTTACGAGGGGCAAAAGAAAATCTATCCGCGCAGCGTCACCGGCCTGTTCTCGGCATGGCGCTGGGCATTGGTGTTTTTGACCCAGCTTGTGTTTTACGGCCTGCCCTGGCTGGAATGGGGCCAGCGCCAGGCGGTGCTGTTCGACCTGGAGGCGCGGCGCTTTTACATTCTGGGACTGGTGTTGTATCCGCAGGACTTCATCTACCTCTCCGGCATCCTGGTGATTTCTGCGCTGGCGCTGTTTTTGTTCACCGCTGTGGCCGGTCGCCAGTGGTGCGGCTATGCCTGCCCGCAGACGGTGTACACCGAGCTTTTCCTGTGGCTGGAAAAAGTCACCGAAGGCGACCGCTCCGCGCGCCTGCGCCTGGACGCCAGTCCGATGTCGCTCAACAAGTTCGCCCGCAAAGCCGGCAAGCAAATCCTCTGGATGGCGCTGGCGCTGTGGACCGGCTTTAGCTTTGTCGGCTATTTCACGCCCATCCGGGACCTTGGTTCACATTTCGTCATGGCAAACCTGGGCCCCTGGGAAACCTTCTGGGTGTTCTTTTATGGCGTTGCCACCTATGGCAATGCCGGCTTCCTGCGCGAGCAGGTCTGCAAGTACATGTGCCCCTATGCGCGCTTTCAAAGCGCCATGTTCGACAAGGACACCTTGATCGTCACCTATGACGAGGCGCGCGGCGAGCCGCGCGGATCGCGTTCCAAAAAAGCCGACCCCGCAGCCCTGCACCTGGGCGCCTGCGTTGACTGCACGCTGTGCGTGCAGGTCTGCCCGACGGGCATCGACATCCGCAAGGGACTGCAGTACGAATGCATCAGTTGCGCCGCGTGCATCGATGTCTGCGACACGGTGATGGACAAGATGAGCTATCCCCGGGGCTTGATTCGCTATTCCACCCAGAATGCGCTGACCCAGGGCTGGGACAGGGCGCAGGTTTTGCGTCGGGTGTTTCGTCCCCGCGTGCTGGTGTACGGCGCCATCTTGCTGGGCGTGACCGCCGCGCTTTTTGCCAGCCTGGCCCTGCGCGCGCCGTTCCGGGTTGACATCGACCGTGACCGCGCATCTCTGGCGCGCATCGTCAGTGGCGCAAACATAGAAAACGTCTACCGCCTGCAGGTCATGAATGCCACCGAAAGCACGCAAAGCTACCGCATTGCCGCCAGCGGCCTGCCGGGCCTGCAGCTGGTGTCCGAAGCGGTGTTCTCGGTGCCGGCCACCGCGTCCCGCTGGGTGCCCGTGACGCTGCAACTGCCGCATGACGCGGCAGCGGCGGGCTCGCATGCCATGCATTTCGACGTCCAGGCCCTCAACGCGCCGGGGCGGGTCGTTGAGAAATCGATTTTTCTGGTCCCCCGCTGAAAAGGAAACTCCCGTGATCAACGACAACGCGCAGCCCTGGTGGAAATTCGCTCATGTCTGGATGGTGTTTGCCGGTCCGGCCGTGGTGGTGGTGGCTTCTTTCATCACCTTGTACCTGGCCATCACCATTCCGGACCCGGTTGTCACCAGCGATGCCCAGGCCTCGCGGCCCGAGTCGGCAGTACCGCAAGCCCTGTCGCCCACCAACCTGGCGCCCGCCATGCAGGGCAGAAACCATGCGGCCACCGGCATCTCGGTGCCTGCCGAGCCCTGAGCCGATCAGCGCTGCTGGCCGGTCAGCATGCCTTGTGGCTGTTGACGATGAGCTTGAGCGCTTCGGTGTCGACAATGCGCACATGACGCTGCTTGACTTCGACAATGCCGTCGTCGACAAACTTTGAAAAAGTCCGGCTGACGGTTTCGAGCTTCAGGCCCAGGTAGCTGCCGATTTCTTCGCGCGTCATGCGCAGCAGCAGCTCGGACTGCGAAAACCCCCGGGCATGCAGGCGCTG